>NZ_JAMJFM010000089.1:0-20651 GCF_023544705.1 Streptomyces sp. MCA2 | reverse complement strand
CGCCTACTTGGGCAGCCATGCCTGCCACGTCGACTTGTGGCTCTTGACCCACTTCTTCGCCGCGTCCTCCGGGGACATCTTCTTGTCGGCGATGTCGAGGGCGACCTCGTTCTGGTCGGCCTGGCTCCACTTGAAGTTCTTCAGGAAGGCCGCCGCCTTGCCGCCGTGCTTGGCGAAGTCGGCGTTGAAGTACTTCTGGAGCGGCGTGTGCGGGTAGGCACACTTGATCTTCTTCAGGTCGGCGTCGCAGCCCTCCTTGTACTCGGGCAGCTTCACCTCCGTCATCGGCACCTTCTTGAACAGCCACTGCGGCTTGTACCAGTACGTCAGGAACGGCTTCTTCGCCTTGGCGAACTGCTTGATCTGGGTGATCTGCGCCGCCTCGGAGCCCGCGAAGACGACCTTGTAGTCCAGGCCGAGGTTCTTCACGAGGGCCTTGTCGTTCGTGACGTACGACGGGGAGCCGTCCATCAGCTGCCCCTGGCTGCCGCTCTCCGCGGTACGGAACTGCTTCGCGTACTTGTTGAGGTTCTTCCAGTTGGTGACGTCCGGGTGCTTCTTCGCGAAGTACGTGGGGACGTACCAGCCGATGTGGCCGGTCACGCCGACGTCGCCGCCGGGCGTGATCGTCTTCTTGTCCTTGATGTACCGCTGCTCCTGCTCCGGGTGGCCCCAGTCCTCCAGGATCGCGTCGACACGGCCCTGGCTGAGTGCGTCCCAGGCGGGGACCTCGTCGATCTGCACCCGGTCGACGCGGTAGCCCAGCTCGTGCTTGAGCAGGTACTCGGCGACCGCCACGTCCGACTGGGCTCCCACCCAGTTCTGGACGGAGAGCGTCACAGTCTTGGTGCCCCCCGCGTTCGCGTACGGGGACGCCTGCTTGGTCATGTCGGCGGCGCCGCACCCGGAGAGAGCCAGCAAGGCACCGACCGCGGTCATGGCGCTCACTGCACGCGTGGTCACTCGCATGTCACGCTCCCTTCTTCGAGCCGGATTCCCGGCGGGCCGTGGGCTGCGTCACCCGGTCCAGCATCAGACCGAGGCAGACGATGGCCACGCCGCCCACCATGCCCGTCGCCAGGTCACCCTGCGCGATGCCGAACACGACGTCGTAGCCGAGCGCGCCACCGCCGACCAGGGCGCCGATGACGACGACGGCGAGGACCAGGACGACCGCCTGGTTCAGGGCGAGCAGGAGCGCGGGGCGGGCCAGCGGGAGCTGGACCTGCCGCAGCTGCTGCCAGTTGGTGGCACCGAGCGAGGACGAGGCCTCCACCGCGCCGCTGTCGACCTGGCGCAGACCCTGCGTGGTGATGCGGATGACGGCGGGCAACGCGTACACGACGGCCGCGGCGACCGCGGGGGCCCGGCCGATGTCGAACAGCATGACGACCGGGATCAGGTACACGAACTGCGGCATCGTCTGGCAGACGTCGAGCACCGGGCGAAGCAGCCGTTCGAGGCGCTGGCTCCGGGCGGTCGCGATGCCGATCGCGAAGCCGAGGACGACCGTGACGGCGACGCCCGCGAGGACCTGCGCGAGCGTGTCGAGGGACTTGTCCCAGACGCCCAGGACGCCGATTCCGGCCATGGCGAGGACGGCGGTCAGGGCGGTCTGCCAGGTGCCGATCAGCCAGGCGAGGGCCGCGACGACGAGCAGCACCGACCACCAGGGCAGGCCCTGGAGCCCGTCGCGGACCGGGTTGAGGATCCAGGTGGTGAAGTGCGCGGCCCAGTCGGCGGTGCCGCCGACGACGGGCACACCGGTGTAGAGGTGGTCGACCATCCAGTCCTTGGCGGTGTTGACCGGCTCGACGATGTCCACCGTCCAGCTCGTCGGCCACTCCAGGCGGCCGGCGAACCGCGAGGCGAGCGCGACGACGACGGTCACACCGGCGGCCAGGGACCAGCCGCGCCAGCCGCGCAGCGCGGAGGTGTCCTCGGCGTCCCCGCCGAGACTCTCACCGGCAGCGCCCGTCACGCGGTCGAGGACCACGGCGAGCAGCACGATCGGGATACCGGCCGCGAGGGCCGCACCGACGTCGACGGTCCCGAGCGCCTGGTAGACGCGGTCACCGAGACCGGCGCCACCGATCATCGACGCGATGATGGCCATGGAGAGCGCCATCATGATCGTCTGGTTGAGGCCGAGCAGGAGTTCCTTGCGGGCCAGCGGGAGGCGGGCCGAGAACAGGCGCTGACGGGCGGTGGTGCCGAGCGAGGTCACGGCCTCCATCACGCCGCTGTCGGCGCCGCGCAGGCCGAGCGCGGTGAGCCGGGCCATGGGCGGGGCGGCGTACACCACGGTGGCGAGGACCGCGGCGGGGACGCCGACGCCGAAGATCAGGGCGACCGGCAGCAGATACGAGAAGGCCGGAAGGATCTGCATGGTGTCGAGGACCGGCCGCAGGATGCGGAAGATCCGGTCGCTGAGGCCGGCGGCGAGCCCCATGAGCACGCCGAGCACGACGGCGGCGATGACGGACACGACCATCAGGGCCAGCGTCTGCATCGTCGGCACCCACATGCCGAGCAGCCCGCACAGGCCGAACGACGCGACGGTGAGAGCCGCGAGCCGCACGCCGGCGACCCGCCAGGCGATCAGCGCGGCGCCGGCCACGACACCGGTCCAGCCGAGCGCGAGCAGCAGCAGATAGACCGCGCGGACGGAGATCACCACAGCGTTGCTGAGGTGCCCGAGGAAGTAGACGAACAGCCAGTGGCTGTCGCGGTTGTCGATGATCCAGTCGCTGGCCTTGCCGAGCGGCCCCGAGACATCGACGGTCAGGTCCGAGGGCCACAGGGTGCCCGGCCACTGGGCGTGGACCAGCGGGACCAGGACCGCCGCGGCGACGGCGAGCACCAGGAGCTTGGCGAGGCCACGGCGGCGCAGCAGGGCCTGCACCGGACCGGTCTTGGTGTCGGCGTCGGCCACACGGGGCGTGGCGGTGGTGGGGGCGGTGGTGCTCATGCGCGCCCCCGCTTCACGGTGCCGGTGGGCATGTTCAGGGCGGCGCAGCGCTGGGCCTCGCGCCAGTGGCGCAGCAGGGCGGCGCGCATCCGGGCCCGCGGCGTGGCCGCGGGAGCTCTGGAACCGACGGCGCGCACGGCGCCGCGGGGGGTGGAGGCGGCGTACATCAGGCAGCCACCCCACCGTGCTGCTCGCTGTCGAGCCGGGCGACCACGTTCAGCAGGCACTCGTGGTCGACGATGCCCAGGCAGCGGCCGCCGTCGACGACGCGGACCGCGCCGCCGGAGCGGACGACCGCCTCGATGGCGTCGGAGATCAGGGTGTCGGGACCCAGCGCGGGGCCCTCGTCGGCTTCGCCGGCCTCGACCGGGCGCATGGCCCGGCGCACGGTCAGCACCTGCTCGCGCGGAACGTCGCGGACGAAGTCGCGGACGTAGTCGTCGGCCGGGGAGCCGACGATCTCCTCGGGGGTGCCGAGCTGGACGATCTCGCCGTCGCGCATCAGGGCGATCCGGTCACCGATCCGCAGCGCCTCGGCGAGGTCGTGGGTGATGAAGACCATCGTCCGGCCCTCCTCGCGGTGCAGGCGGACGACCTCTTCCTGCATATCGCGCCGGATGAGCGGGTCGAGCGCGCTGAACGGCTCGTCGAAGAGCAGGACCTCGGGGTCGACGGCGAGCGCACGGGCCAGGCCGACGCGCTGCTGCTGACCACCGGAGAGCTGGCCGGGGCGGCGCTTCTCCATACCGGCCAGGCCGACCTTGTCGACCATCTCGTTGGCCTTCTCGCGGCGCTCCGCCTTGCCCATGCCCTGGATCTCCAGGCCGTAGGCGACGTTGTCGACGACGGTGCGGTGCGGCAGCAGGCCGAAGTGCTGGAAGACCATGGCGGCGCGGCGGCGGCGCAGGTCGCGCAGCGCGTTGCGGTCCATGGCACGGACGTCCTCGCCGTCCATCTCCAGGTCACCGCTGGTCGGCTCGATCAGCCGGGTCAGACACCGCACGAGGGTGGACTTGCCGGAGCCGGACAGGCCCATGACGACGAAGACCTCGCCCTTGTGGACGTCGAAGGAGACATCGCGGACGGCGGCCACACAGCCGGTCTGCTCGCGCAGTTCCTGGGCGCTCAGCTTGGCGACGGAGGAGTCCTCGGGGATGCGCTCGGCTTTGGGGCCGAAGACCTTCCAGAGGTTGCGGACGGAGAACACGACCTCACGGCCGTCGGACGCCTCGGTGGCGGTGGCGTCGTCGGACGTGCGGGCGTTGGGTATCTCGGATGCGCCGGCGGAGGTGGTAGCCATCACGCATCACCTCCCTGGGTCGGAGCCTTATGGAGCAGTTCGGCGCACTTCTCCCCCACCATGAGCACGCCCAGCATCGGGTTGACGGCGGGCATCGTCGGGAAGACGGAGGCGTCGGCGATACGGATGCCGGACAGTCCGCGGATCTTCAACTCGGGGTCGACCACGGCCAGCTGGTCGTCGGCGGCGCCCATCTTGCAGGTGCCGGCCGGGTGGTAGACGGTGTGGGCCGCCTTGCGCACCAGCTCGCTGATCTCCGCGTCGTCGGTGACCTCGGGGCCGGGGAAGACCTCGCGCTTGAGCCACTTCTTGAACGGCTCGGCCTGGGCGACCTTGCGGGCCAGCTTGATGCCGTCGACGAGGGTCTTGCCGTCGTAGTCGCCCTCGTCCTCGAAGTACTTGAAGTCGAGGGCGGGCTTGGCCTCGGGGTCGGCGGAGGTGAGGTAGAGCCGTCCGCGGGAGCGGGACTTGGGGATGTTCGGCGTCATCGACACCCCGTGCTCGGGGCGCTCGTAGCCCAGCCGCTCGGGGTTGTCGGTGAACGGAATCTGGTAGAAGTGGAACATCAGGTCGGGGCCCTTGTGCTCCGGGTCCCGCTTGACGAACAGACCCGCGTCGGAGTCCATCGCGGAGTTCCCCGGGATCGGCCCGTCGGTCTCCCAGACGATCACCGACTCGGGGTGGTCGATGAGGTTCTCACCGACGCCCGGCAGGTCGAGCACGCAGGGCAGGCCGAGCGCTTCGAGGTCCTTCTTCGGGCCGATGCCGGAGTGCATCAGCAGCCGCGGGGTGTCGACGGCACCGGCGCAGACCAGCACCTCGCGGGCGGCCTCGACGTAGACCTCCTCGCCGTCCTTCGTCCGGACGTGGACGCCCTTGGCGGTCGTCCCGTCCAGCTCCAGCTTGTGCGCCCAGGTCTCCAGCATCAGCGTGAGGTTCGGGCGGTCGCCGGCCTCGATGTGCGGGTGGAGGTAGGCGACCGAGGCGGAGGAGCGCTTGTTGTTCTCCGGGTGGTAGGAGAGGTCGAAGAAGCCGACGCCCTCCTCGAAGGGCTGGTCGTTGAAGCCGACGACCTCGGGGACACCGAGGGCGGTCTTGGTGGCCTCGATCCAGTCGGTGGCGATCTGGTTCTGGTCCTTCTTGGCCACCCGCACGACGTTGTTGCGCAGCTTGCCGAAGTACGGGTCCATGGCCTCGGCGTTCCAGCCGGCCGCGCCCGCCGCCTCCCACTCGTCCCAGTCGGACGGCAGCGGCTTGAACGAGATCAGCGTGTTGTGCGAGGAGCACCCCCCGAGCACCTTGGCGCGGCTGTGCAGGATGTGCGAGTTGCCGCGCGGCTGCTCGGTGGTCGTGTACTCGTAGTCCAGGTCGCCGCCGAGCAGGCCGAGCCACTTGCGCAGCGTCAGGACGTCTTCGCGGTCGATGTCGGACGGGCCGCCCTCGATGACGGCGACCGTGACGTCCGGGTCCTCGGTGAGGCGGGAGGCGATGACGGAACCTGCGGTTCCGCCACCGACGACGACGTAGTCATACACAGGCATTGGGGGTGCTCCTTCTTGCAATGTGCGTGGCGCGGGTGGTGCCAAGTGAGGGTCGGGGTGTCAGCCCGCGAACCAGCGCACCGGCTCCGGCCGGAGGTTCTCGTAAATGTGCTTGCTCTCGCGGTACTCGTCCAGACCCGCGGGGCCCAATTCCCTGCCGATGCCGGACTTGCCAAAGCCGCCCCACTCCGCCTGCGGGAGGTAGGGGTGGTAGTCGTTGATCCAGACCGTGCCGTGCCGCAGCCGGGCGGCGACCCGGCGGGCGCGCGCGGTGTCGCCGGAGAAGACCGCGCCGGCCAGGCCGTACTCGGTGTCGTTAGCGAGCGCGACGGCCTCGTCCTCGGTGCTGAAGGTCTCGACCGTGAGGATCGGCCCGAAGGTCTCCTCGCGGATCACCTTCATCTCGCGGTGGCAGCCGTCGAGCACGGTCGGCGCGTAGAAGTAGCCGGTGGCCGGGCGGACGTCGGACGGCTTGGGCCGGGTGCCGCCGCAGCGCAGCTGGGCGCCCTCGGCGAGCGCGGAGGCGACGTAGGCCTCGACCTTGTCGAGCTGCTGCTGGGAGACGAGGGGGCCGCACTCGACGCCGTCCTCGGTGCCCCGGCCGAGCTTGATCTTCTCGGCCCGGCGGGCGAGCTCGGAGACGAAGCGGTCGCGCACCGACTCCTCGATGATCAGCCGGGCGCCGGCCGAGCAGACCTGCCCGCTGTGGATGAACGCGGCGTTCAGTGCCTGGTCGACGGCGGTGTCGAAGCCCCCGTCGGTGGCGCAGGCGTCGGCGAACACCACATTGGGGTTCTTGCCGCCCAGCTCCAGCGCGATCTTCTTGGCGCCGGAGACCGCGGCCGCACCGGCCTTCGTCCCGCTGACCAGTCCGCCGGTGAAGGAGAACAGGTCGACGTCCGGGTGCTCGGCCAGCCGCTGGCCCACGGGCAGGCCCGCGCCGGTGACGATGTTGGCGACCCCGGCCGGCAGTCCGGCCTCGACCAGCAGCTTGACCAGGTGCACGGTCGACAGCGGGGTGACCTCGCTGGGCTTGATCACAAAAGTGTTGCCGGCCGCGAGGGCCGGCGCGATCTTCCAGCTTGCCTGGAGCAGCGGGTAGTTCCACGGCGTGATGAGCGCGCAGACACCGACCGGCTCGTGCACGACGATGCTGTGCACGTCCGGCGAACCGGCGTCGACGACCCGGCCGCCGCTCTCGTTCATCACCAGGTCGGCGAAGTAGCGGAAGGCGTTGGTGACGTCGTCGACGTCGACCCGGCCCTCCTCCAGCGTCTTGCCGGTGTCCCGGCTCTCGATGAGGGCGATCTCCTCGCGGTCGCGCTGGAGCAGGTCGGCGACCCGGCGCAGCAGCGCGGAGCGCTCGGCGACGGCCGTACGGGGCCAGGCGCCGGTGCCGCCGTCGAAGGCCCGGCGGGCGGCCGCGACCGCCGCGTCGACGTCCTCGGCACCCCCCTCGGACACCAGCTGGAGCGTCGTCGCGTCGGCGGGGTCGAGGACCTCCCGCGTTTCGCCGGATGCGGCGGGGAGCCACACCCCGTCTACGTGAATGGTCTCGATTGACGACACGTCGTTCTGCCTTCCGGTTACCGATCTGTTCCCACTGGTGCAACCACTGGCGTCACCAGCAACGGGGACCCCTCCCCTGAAGCGGCGGACCTATGCCCAAACATTCATGGAAAGTGAGCCGACTCACTCAATGTGCGACCGAATGTCCCGGAACGTACCCTGAATAGCCGTATGTCCTTGGCAGACAGTCCCCTCGGGACCGGAGGTGCCGAGATGACCAGCAGACGGCGTGCCGCCACCGCCACCATCGCCCTGACCTGTGGCGTGGCCCTGTTCGCCGGGGCCGCCTGCACGGGAGCCGCGGCGGCCGCCGCATCGGACGGTGGCGAAGGCGATCTCGCGAACAAATCCGCCCAGCAGATCTCCGACGATGCCCTCCATCAACTGGTCGCCGCGAAGTCCCTGCGGTTGCGCACCCAGACCAGTGCCGACCCCACCAAACTCGACCTCACCCTCGACCGTGCCGGCAACTGCACGGGCGCCATCAGCAAGGGAGAGCTCGGCCGCGTCGAGCTCGTCAAGCACGGAAACGAGGTCTGGATGAAGCCGGACGCCGCCTTCTGGAAGAGCCAGCTGCCCGGCAAGGCGGGCGACGACGCGGCGGAGGAGTACAAGGACACGTTCCTGCACGGCACGACCAAGGACGCCTTTCTCCGGGGCCTGTCCGCCGCCTGTGACCTCAAGGCGTTCCAGAAATCGGCCGTGGCCCCCGGAGAGCCCCCCTCGGGCGCCCCTTCGCGCTCGCCGTCACCCTCCGTCGCCCTCGTCAAGGGCCGCCCGACCACCCACGAGGGCGCCCGAGTGCTCCCCGTCATCAAGAAGGCCCAGGGCGCCGTCCAGACCCTCTACGTCGCCATCGACGGCAAGCACTACCCCCTCAAACTCACCGCCGAGGTCGACCACCAGACCGGCACCATCCTGATGAGCAACTACGACACCCCGGTCTCCGTCAAAACACCCGCGCCCGCCCAGACGGCCGACATCTCGGCCCTGGAGGACCGCCTGAAGGGGTCACGGAACGCGTGACCCCCGCGTGCGGTACGTAACCGCTCGTACATACGTATCGTTGAACCGTGCGGCTGCCCGCGCCCGCGCGGCAGCGGGGAGGGGGCGGCACGGTGACGATCGAAGAGGCCGGGAGCGCCGAGCTGGACGACCTGTTCGACCGGCTGGACCAGCGGCACATCCCCGAGGGCTACAAGGTGGAGATCGTCGAGGGGACCATCTGCATGGCGCGGCAGCGGGGCACGCACCGGGAGACCCTCACCGACATCTACGAACAGCTCCGCACGCGGTATCCGAGGAAGCGTCTGCTGTCCGACGTGCGTATCGACTTCCCCGGCTGCCTGAACGGGTTCGCCCCCGGCCTGGTGGCGCTGGCCGAAGGGGCCACCACGAACGACAAGGACCAACCGCGTTACCAGGACATCGAGTTCGTCGCCGAGGTCGCCTCCCAAGGCACCGCGGCACATGACTACGGCCCGAAGAAGAGGGCCTACGCCCTGGCCGAGGTCCCGGTCTACGTGGTCGCCGACCCCGGTGCCGGTCGTTGCCGCGTCTTCACCCGCCCACAGGACGGCGACCACAGAGCAGACCTCACGCTCGCGTACGGTCAGCCGATCGACCTCACCGACACCGTCGTGGACATCGCCCTCTCCACCGAAGAGTTCCCCCGGGACTGACCCGGCTCACACCGCCCCGTCGGACGTGCGGCTCACCGGTGGGATGGCGCAGTTGTCGGAGAAGCCCTGGCTGCGCAGGCCCATGGCGCTGTTGACGCGCGAGCGCAGGTTTTCCACCGCCACCATGGTGGTCAGCTCGACGAACGCCGCATCGCCCAGCCGCCCGCGCAGGCTCTCGGCCAGCTCGTCGGTCACCTCCGGAGGGGTCGCGGTCATGGCTTCCGCGTACTCCATGACCCACCGCTCCAGCTCGGTGAACGACTCCTCGTGCGCGCGCCAGTCCGGCACTTTGCTGATCTTCTCCAGCGGCAGTCCGAGCTGGTCCGCGTGCCAGTGGCCGAAGTCCATGCACCATGCGCAACCGATCGTCGCCGCCGATGCCAGCTCCGCCAGCCGCTTCAGCGCCGGGTCCAGTGCCTTCCACCGCGCCACCTTGTTCTCGAAGGAGAAGTAGGAACGGAGGATCTTGGGGTGGTGGCCCAGCGCCAGGGCGGGCTGCATCACCTTGCCGTAGGTGCGGCGCGAGTACCACGCCGCCAGTCGCAGGGTGAGTGTGCGCCGGGGCGTGAGGGAGATGCGTGCCATGGCAGTGCCTCCTGGTGCGGAAGAGCGTTCAGAGTCCCTGAGGGTGTCCCCTCACTCCCCCGACGATCCGGCGCCGCCGGATGTGACATCCGAGGTGACATCGCCGGAGCCGTCACCCGCGCTGCCGAACCGGAGGAGCCGCGGGCGGCGGCCCGGACGACAATGCAGGCATGGCTGACACAGCGGCGAAAGCGGTGCTCGAAGGCGGCCCCGACGAGCTCCCCGAGCGGATCGTGCCCGTCGATCCGCCCGGGAGCGAGCTGAAGATCCCGTTCCGTAACGGCTACGAACACTTCCGGGCCACCAGCCGGCAGAAGCACACCGCCGAGGGGGCCCTTCCCGTCTACGAGTGGTGGGAGCGTACGGAGCTGCCCGGGTAGCCACGCTCCGGGGCTCCGCCCAGCGCTCAGGCCCGGCGCTCAGGCCCGGCGCTCAGGCCCGGCGCTCAGGCCCGGCGCTCAGTTGCCGGGAACGAAGGTCCGCAGGATGTTCTGCTGGGTCCACTCCTGCTCCGGCCAGTCGGCCTCCGGGCCCAGGACGAGTACGGCGAACTGGCGGCCGTCGGCGGCGGTGAAGGCACAGTCGACGACCTTGACCCGCTCATGGAGACGCTCGCTGTCATAGGCGTAGACCAGTTGGGTGGCGTCGGTGCCGGGTCCCGGGTACCCCAGTGGTTCGAGGCTTATTTCCTTGTAGCCGGGGTTGCCCGACAGCCCCCGCGACGCCGTCTCCAGCGCCTCGTACGGCGTGGTGTCCGGTTCGTTGATCTGGAAGATCTGCACCAGCCGGCGGTCGTCCGGGGCGGTGTAGAACACCCCGGTCCTGCGCTCGCTGCGCTTCCAGCTGCCGGGTACCGCCAGAGTGAAGCCCTTCTTGTCGTGGACGAGGCGGTAGCCGTCGGGAAGCTCGGTGGAGACGGGGGTGGGAGTCCTGGTGCCGGCCGTGGCGCTGGAGGGTGCGGCGGTGGCCGTGTTCTCCGAGGCGGAGGCCTTGGTGCGGGCCGCCGGGGCGGCGGCCGGGTCGTCGCCGCTGTGCCCCCAGAGCAGATAGCCGCCCCCGACGGCCGCCGCGATCACGGCCACCGCCGCACCCGCGACCAGGCCCGTGGTGCGGTGCCGGGCACCGGGGACGGGCTCGAAGGCAGGTGCGGAGTCGAAGTACGGGTCGGCGGCGGGCCCGGGGGCTGAGAACGGGCCGGTATCGCGTGCGGGAGCGAAGAGGTGCTCGGGGAGAGGAGTGCGGGCGAAGGGCGGATCGGTGTCGCGTGCGGGGGCGAAGAGGGGGTCGGGGGCGGGTGCGGTGGCAGGTAACGGGTCGGTGGCGGGGAGCGGATCGGAGGCAGGCGGGGGGACAGCACCCGTCGGAGCGCCCCCCGCCGCACCCCCCACCGACGGCGTGAAGGACGGCCGGGGCGGCATCGGGCCCGTGTAGGGCGCGGGCGGCGGGGTGCCGTCCTCCCAGCTCTGGGTCTCGTCGTTCCAGCGGGCCTGCCCGCCACGCTTCATCGTCAGCCTCCCACCAGGGTCGCGACCGCCTGGCTCACCGCGGCACCGGAGGCCAGCAGCCCCACCACGGCACCGGCGTCCGCCAGCGCCGCACGCAGCCGGGCCAGCCGGCCCGGTCCCGCCGCACCGCTGTCCGCGATCTCCGCCTCGGTCTCGGCGAGTTCCCCGCTCAGCACCGTGATCTGCGGGCTCTCCACCGCCCGGGACAGGTCGTCGCGCAGTGCGCGGACGGCGCGCAGCAGCTCCTCCTGCGCCGGGTCCCCCGCGGGCGCGGCCGAACCCTCGTGATGGGTCACCGTGTTGTGGTCGCCGATGGCGAAGGCACCCCGGACGCTGCCGATGTGGATGCCCTTGCCGCGCTCGTCAGCCGTTGCCACGCTTGGCACTTCCCTTCGTCTCGGCGCCGCGCCGGGGGGTGGAGTGGTGGGTGATCGTGTTGTGGTCGCCGATGCCGACGGCGCCCTGGGCGGACTCGACGTAGACGCCGCCCTCGGCGACATGCACGATCCGCTGCTCGAACTCGTCGGTCTGGTAACCGGCCTCGTGCAGTGCCGTGGTCACCCCGGCCGCCACCCGCTGCTGAATGGTCTTCAGATAACGGGCGACATCCATGTCCTGGAAGAGCGAGGACTCCCCGTAGGAGCCCAGCTCGCGCACGGAGGCGCCGGGCCCCTCGGGCAGCGCCGCGCCATGTCCCGCGGTGGCCAGCCGCCAGGCCGACCACAGGCCGCTGACCAGCGTGCCGAGGGCGTGTCCGACGGAGCGGGGGGTACGGGCCAGGGCCCACACCGTCTTGCCGAAGTGGTGGTGGTGACGGTACTGGTGGGCGATCCGGTCGGCGTCCTGGAAGAGCTGCCGCAGCGGCCACAGCACATGCGGCGCGACCTCCAGCATCAGCATCCCGCCCTGGGTGTGCACCCGGACGAAGATCGTGGTGACGACGCCCTCGTTCCAGCCGCCGACCCGGATGCGCAGGAAGTGCCGACGGGTCTCGCCGCCCTCCTCCACGGCCCGCACGCGGTGCTCCTCGAACGCCGCCGGTGCGTACGGCGCCGCCTCCCGGCTCGGCAGCCCCTCGGCCGGCAGGAACACGCACTCGTCGATCTCCATCGCGCGCAGCCGGTCGCGCACCGCGGCCGCCACCGCGGGCGAACCGTGCGGCGACGGCACCCGCAGCGCCGCCACCAGCGGCACGATCCGGGCCAGGATGGCGCCGTTGTCCAGCGGCTCGGCCTCCCGGTCCGCCCGGGGGTTCAGCTCCACCGACAACGACCAGGTCTTGTACGGGTAGCCGGCGCCGCAGAACGGGTCGGCGGCCCGGTACATCACCAGCGGCCCGTGCTGCTCGATCCGCACCCGGTCCCGCAGCCGCCGGAAGCGGTAGCCCTCGGACCGTTCGGCGGGGTCGGCCATGACGTCGGGGAAGCGTTCCCGGGACAGCTCGCGCGCCAGCACCCGGGCGAACTGCCCGCGTTGCAGACCGACCAGCACGGCCACGGCCAGCGGCAGCAGCAGCGCGACCCACACCGCGGACAGGACACCGCTCACTGCGCCGTACGAGGTGCCGAGGCCGGAGCCGTAGGAGCTGTATCCCGACCCGCTGCCGTAGAACGAGTCGGACGCGTCGTCCGAGAACAGCGAGGAGAACGGCCATCCCACGGCCAGGATGCCGATACTGGCGCCGAACGCCGTCACCAGCAGCGACAGGACGAAGAGGGCCAGCGTCAGCCGCCCGTACCAGCGCAGGGCGAAGGAAAGGAAGCGGGCCGCCGCCTGCGGAATCGGAGCCCGGCGGACCACGCGGCCGAGCGCCATGAGGATGATGGGGAAGAGGTAGAGCGCCGCGAGACCGGAGGTCAGCGGCAGGGCCACGATCCACAGCAGCAGGATCCCCGCCGCCCAGCCCAGTTGGAGCCGCCGGGCGCGCAGCGCGTGGGCGAGGACGCGGGCGGCGTCGATCCCCAGGGACGGCGCGGCGAACCGCTCCTCGTGGACGTACAGCTCGTCGATGACCGCGTCACGGAAGGTGTCGTCCATGTAGGTCCCGGCACACAGCAGCCGGGTGGCCTCGCTGGCACCCGGCGGGGTCGGCGGGAGCTGCGCCGGGGGCGGGAAGCCGCCGGCCTCCTTCCGTAACCTCTGCGGACCGCCTGGATCACCAGGCTGCGCAGGCACATCCGTCCGAGCCATCGGCTTCCCCCATCACCACACCAACGAGCCACCACCGCGGGCCTGTTGGACAGACGAGCTGCCGGTTCCGGCCACGGCGGTACGGAAACCGCAGCATAGGGGAGCGGAGCGTTCCGTGTCAGCGCGATAACACAAGGTCGCCACGCGGGTCAGACGGCCGCGGGGAACTCCCCGCTCTTGAGCGCGGCGACGAAGGACGACCAGCCACCCGTCGGGAAGACCAGCACGGGCCCGTGCGGGTCCTTGCTGTCACGTACGGGGACGGCGTCGGGGATACCGGGGGCTACTTCGATGCAGTTGCCGCCGTTGTTTCCGCTGTAGCTGCTCTTCATCCAGGCGAGCGCCACCTCGATGCAGTCGCCGCCATCGTCGTGGCTGTAGCTGCTCTTCATCCATATCGCTGTGCTCAGCTGGTGCTTGTTCATGGTCCCCGTACCCTTCCATGAAGTCGCCGATCAGCGCGGCGGATTCGGGGGCTGACAGAGCATCCGCCCTGAGCACATCATAGGTCTGGCTGTGGCGAGCATAGACGGCCGGATCGTCGTGGAAATGGCCGCGGTCCAGCGACTCCGAGTAGAGCCAGCATGCCCCGTCAGGCAGCGCGATCAGGGCCATGGAGGCTTTGGGCCGTCGAATCTCCGCACGGTCGGCAGGGGCAACCTGCACGCGGATGTTGGGGTACTGCCCGACGCTCAACAGGTGCTCACACTGGTCGCGCATGACCGCCGGGCCGCCCACAACATTGCGCAGACAGCTCTCGTCCAGAACGGCCACGTACAACGGGCCGTTGGCAGCCAGGAAGCGCTGCTGTCGACTCAGTCGCGCCCGGACTCGCTCCTCCACCTTCTCGTCACTCGTGATGCGGCGACTGAACAGCGCGTGCGCGTAGTCCGGCGTCTGCAACAGTCCCGGGATGACCTGCTCTTGATACGCCCGCAGAGCCACCGCCTCAGCATCCATCTCCGCCCGCCGCTCGAACCAGTCCGGATGCTGCACCTCCGGATACCAGTCGATCCGCCCCCATAACCGCAGCAGCACTCCGCCCGTCCCCAGCAGTTCGTCGCACTGCTTGGCGAACGTGTCCTGCGGTACGCGCGTGCCCGCCTCGACGCGGGCCACCTGCGAGCGATCGCACGGGATCTTGTTCGACAGCCCCTCCTGCGTGAATCCCGCCGCCTCCCGGAAGTGCCTCAAGACCTCCCCGAACACGGCGGCATTGGTGGCTGCCGGTCCACTCTCTGCATTGCGTCGTCGTCGGCTCACCGCATCCCCCTTGGTGCCAGATGGTGAGTGTCACGCGTCAGACGTTGCGGCCCGCACTACGGGGCGCAACGCTGAACACACCCAACGTAACGGGTCGTTCGGCCGACTGCGCCGCCTTCTCGCGCAACCAACTTCTGGGAGTCATTGAGCATGAGTTACGACCGGGATGCCGTCCCCGCGCACATGCCGGGGCTGCGCCTGCTGCCGTGGGAGAGCGAGGGCGGGAAGCCGTGCTTCTTATCGGCGGACGGGGCCGGGAGTGTGCTGTCGCGGCTGGCCGATGAGATCGAGGCGGAGCAACTGTGTGACGGTGCCGAGGTCCTCAAGGGCGCGGTGGCCGTACTGGACGACGGCAAGGCGGGGGAACATGCGCTGCGGCTGGCGCTGCGGGCGACCGCGCAGGCCTTCGGCAATGTGCTGCGCGTCGCCGACAGCCGGGGCGCGCGGCTGCCCGTGGCGGCGGACGGTGACCAAGCGGCCGACGACAGGGAGCTGCCGGCAGAGCCCCACATGACCGAGCGCACATGACCGAGCCCGCACGGCCGTTGCGGACCGTGCGGGCTCGGGTGGTGCTGCGGTGCCGCCCGGGTGGGGCGGCCGCGGCGGTGGGTCAGCCGAGGAGGCCGAGACCGCGGACGGCCTCGCGCTCTTCCGCCAGCTCCTGCACGGACGCGTCGATGCGCTCGCGGGAGAAGTCGTTGATCTCCAGGCCCTGGACGATCTCGTACTTGCCGTCCTTGGTGGTGACGGGGAAGGAGGAGATCAGGCCCTCCGGGACGCCGTACGAGCCGTCCGAGGGGATACCCATCGAGGTCCAGTCGCCGGCGGCGGTGCCGTTCACCCAGGTGTGGACGTGGTCGATGGCGGCGTTGGCGGCGGAGGCGGCGGAGGACGCGCCACGGGCCTCGATGATCGCCGCACCGCGCTTGGCGACGGTCGGGATGAACTCGTCGGCCAGCCACTTCTGGTCGTTGACGACCTCGGCGGCGTTCTTGCCGGCGACCTCGGCGTGGAAGATGTCGGGGTACTGGGTGGCGGAGTGGTTGCCCCAGATCGTGAGCTTGCGGAGCTCGGAGACCGGGGTGCCGGTCTTCTTCGAGAGCTGCGACAGCGCGCGGTTGTGGTCCAGACGGGTCATCGCGGTGAAGCGCTCGGCCGGCACGTCCGGCGCGGCGGCCTGGGCGATCAGGGCGTTGGTGTTGGCGGGGTTGCCGACGACCAGGACCTTGATGTCGTCCGCGGCGTGGTCGTTGATGGCCTTGCCCTGCGGCTTGAAGATGCCGCCGTTGGCCTCCAGGAGGTCGCCGCGCTCCATGCCCTTCGTACGGGGGCGGGCGCCGACGAGCAGCGCGACGTTCGCACCGTCGAAGGCCACGTTCGGGTCGTCCGAGATGTCGATGCCCTGAAGCAGCGGGAAGGCGCAGTCGTCCAGCTCCATGGCGGTGCCCTCGGCGGCCTTCAGACCCTGTGGGATCTCCAGGAGGCGCAGCTTGACCGGCACGTCCGCGCCGAGCAGATGACCGGAAGCGATGCGGAAGAGGAGTGCGTAACCGATCTGGCCGGCGGCGCCGGTGACGGTGACATTGACGGGAGTGCGGGTCATGGCGATCTCCTGCGCGGTGTTATTCCGGGGGCAAGCCCCTGGACCACCATGGGTGGCGGTGGGTGTCCCTGCCCAGCTAGCGAGGTCTCTTGGTATCGAGAGACCCGGCCGTCAGGCTATCGGACCCCCGCCCGGCCCAGGCGACGGGCCGGTGTGGAACACCTCACCGGGTGTCCCGGGCCATCCGTCCGGCCGTCCGTGCGCGCATCCCTGGTGCGGCAGGCACTCCGCGCGGTTCCCGCAGGCGGAGGCGGCGGCCACCCGCTCAAGGAGGGGGGATACGGGCGGCCGCCGAGTTGTGCCACACCCGTGGGGGGATATCCGTCGCATGCCCGGGATCCCGGCGGGCATGCCCCCTGAATTTCGGCCAACCTCCGGGAGGAGGCCCAGGGCAGGCAGCGGGCCCGGCGCCCGGCCCGTCGACGCCCCGCGCCAGGGCTTGACGCCCACCGCCGTTCGACGCCCTCTCCACCGGCTCGGCCTCGCCCAACCGGGGGCCGGCCGCCTGCTGATCGTCGCCCCCGACGACTGCTACGCCCCCGACGAGGTGACCCACGCCAACCCGCTGCGCCGATCGCCCCTGCCTCATCGGCGGCATCCCGTAGGAGCCGCTGATATATGAATCAGGGCGCAGTTCGCCGATTCTCCTTGAGCTCAGCCAACACCTTCCTGCTGGCAGCTGTAAAAGGATGGTCAGCTCCGAGGCTGTTGGTCCGCCTTTCCACGACGTCATTCATAAGGCCTACTGCTGTCTCGAAGCGTCCGAGGCCATCTTGAATTCGAGCGTATAGCTGTTGCGCCGAAAGCGCGATGGGGTAATCGGACCCAAATCGACGTTCATACGTGTCCGCGACCAGTCGAATCTCCTCATTGGCCTCGCCAAAGTGCCCGAGTACGTAAAGCGCCCAGGCATGGTTGTGTCTTGCTCCCAGCGTGACTGTGTGCTCCGGGCCGAGGTGCCGCTCACATTCCGACGGCAAGGAAAGCAATGCGGAGTTGTCTTCCCTTTCGAGTTCGGCCGTCGACAGCATCGTCAGCAGACTGGCCTGGGAACGCAGCGTCAATGGATGTGCAGGCCCGAGTGCCGACTGTCGGCCTGCGATCGTGGCATGGAGCAGGGACAGAGCTTCCGCCTTCTTTCCACGGTTTCCAAGCACTAGTTGAAGTCCGTGGCTACTGTCCAGAGTGTCCGGGTCGCAGGCTCCGAACAGCCGCTCCTGATCGCTTCGGACCTGGCGCAGCAGCGGCTCGGCCTCCGCATACTTTCCCAGCCGGAACAGTGCTCGGCCAGATCTGGAACGCGCAGCCAAAACCAAGCGGTGCTCCGAACCGAGCGTGTGCTCCGAAAGCGATACCGCGCTATGGGCGGTCTCCCAGGCGGACAGGTAGTCCCCTGTACGGTGCAGGGCAGTGGCCAAGCGAGTCGCGATACCCACCAAATCGGCCATTGCTGCGGAAGTCGCAGCACGCTGCAACAAGGCGATGACGTGGGGGCTGAGCAGCCGCAGCTGTGGCTCTTCCGGGCCGGCATCAGGGCGTTGGGGAATCGCGGCGTCCAGCAGCCGGCAAGCTGTCGAGTTGAGATGGGTAAGCGAGTCCGATGGCGTGGCGGAAGCGACGCTATCGAGCAGTACACCGTGGCTTTGAACACACCGCACGCCAACGTTAACCAGTTCAGTAAGCGATTGGTCGAGCAACGCTCGCAGTGCCGTTTCAGTGCGAGCCCGAGGGAGAACGCCGCTGATTTCAGGGCGATTCAGCAGGGTCAGTGGCAGTGGCTCCGAAGCGAAACGGGCAAGCAGGCGAAGCAGTGTCACTGCCTCGGGCAGACCGCGTGCTTCGAATGCGTCGAGCGTAAGTTGCCAAGTACGCCCTACCAGATGACGTGGATCTGCATCCGACAAGAGTTCAGCTCCTTGGTCGATGAGCTCGACACGCTCTCCTTCCTCGTCGAGGTGTCGGCCATAGGCGTCCATCGTCCAGGGGTCGAGGACTTGGTGGGACAGGAAGCCCCCGGCCAGCGTCAGCGCGAGCGGCAGTCGACCGAGTCTGTCTGCGATTGCCGAAGCCTGCTTCAACGTGCCGCTCTGCGGCGCCAGGTCGCACAGCACTCGTGCAGCGTCTTCCCGCGGTAGTACCCCAATATGCTGCAACTCCGCTCCTGGCCACCAGCGAGCAGCCGCACGACGTGTCGTGACCACCACGATGCCGCCAGGACTGGTACGCAGCCAGCTTCCATCCCCCAAAATCTCGGGATCATCTGCGTTGTCCAGTACCAGCAGCCACGGCTCAGCGGATCGGTCGAGGTGTTCCCACACGAGGTCGGCTCCAGGACGCAGGCCGTTGCGAGCAGCCAATAGCTCGCCATCTGTGGCACCACGGTCAGCGGCAACGGCGAGCATGCCGGAGCGCAGGCTCGCACGGTCGGAGGCGTTCACCCACAGACCAACACGACCGCCGACCTCCGTAGCGAATTGAAAGAAGGCGTGCGCGACAGCGGTCTTGCCGCAGCCTCCCATGCCGTGAAGAACGAAGGCCTGACCGCCCTCTCCTTCCGCTTCCGCGACACTCGCCCGTAAGCGATCGAGCACTTCGGCGCGGTCGCGCAGAACCACGGGTGTTCGGCCCACTGCCGGGCGTCGAACTGAGTCCGGGCCGGTCAAGCCAGGGTCATCGCTGCCGTGATAGTGGTACTCGCTGATGTGTTGGTCACGCGATGATTGGTAGACGCGACCGGCATCTTCGGCATGGCCGTCCATCGGACCTCTCATCGTTCATTGATGTGCAC
Organism: Streptomyces sp. MCA2; assembly: GCF_023544705.1. Taxonomy (NCBI): domain Bacteria; kingdom Bacillati; phylum Actinomycetota; class Actinomycetes; order Kitasatosporales; family Streptomycetaceae; genus Streptomyces; species Streptomyces sp. MCA2. The sequence goes on along the minus strand of NZ_JAMJFM010000089.1, from coordinate 1,654 downwards.
GTCTCGGCCGGCTTGATAGACCCGTGCTCGCCCGGATGCAGTTCCGTGCTGAGTGATCCGTGAAGCATGCGCAGCGGCTTCCGGGCCGACCTCGTCAAGCAACCTGCGAAGCTCCTCTACGGCCTCTGGGTGGACGAGCAACAGCCGGCGGAGATATCCCTGCCATTGCAAGCACAATTCACTCAGCATCTCTTGGTCAGCTGCCGAGTGGGCGCGCAGCGCTTCTTCGCGACTTGCGTCCAATTCATCGGAAACAATTTGCGCCCGGTCAGGCTGCAGACGCTGCCACAGGCGAGTTAATCCGTCGCGTGTGTGTTGCCAGGCCTCAGTTGCCATCAGAGTGACCAAGGTGGTTCCAGCGGCCTGTGTGAGCGATGTTAATTCTGGATCCATAGCTCCCCCAGTTGAATGCTACTGCTCTAAATTTTTACTATTAGTCCATAAGGCAGAACATCGAGGCCGTGAGGACCGTGAGGCAACTCAAGGTCAGCATCGTTGCACCACCAAACTGAACAGACAAGCGCCCCTCGATGGGATGTTCCCCTGGCATATGCCATTGTCCATTTTTCCTGCGTAGCATCAGTGTTTGCTCTGGCCGCCTCCAACTTCAGGCGTTAAGCTCGAAACGCCCTGGAACGTCCGAAGGACAGGAGTGGTTGTGGCCAGACCTTGGGAAGCTGACCCTACAACGCGGTTTAAAAGGCGGCTGGGGAAATCCCCGCAGGAGTTAGGGCATACGACAGATAATCCCGACTGTCCCGACATCTGGGAGCTGGAAAATGGGGATGTCGCCATCATCGGCAGAGATCTGACAGGGTCGCTCGGAAAAAATCTTCCGGCAGGTGTATCGGTAGGCGACGACGAACGACTCGTGGTCATCCCGAGGAGCATGATGGTCGCGGCGAAGCCGGATATTCCAAGTGTTTGAGTCGTTCCAGCGAACTACCTCAGAGCATTTGGATCGGCCAAGCTACCACAGGGACTTTCGTCGCCATCATGAGAGCGGCATCCGCTTCTTGAAGAAGCTTGAGCGTGGGCAGAATTTCAAGGAGCGAGGGTTTCCCAGTTGGGAAGCCTTTGCTGCCGGCGAGTGGAATAGAGCGCTCTCCTTGATTGAGGAGAAGCGTGAAGTCTACGCCGCTCAGTTCCAGAAGGCTGCTGAGCTCGGGATTCTGGAGCGTCGGCTTCGCGTAGTGGAATTCCCTGTTACGCCGTACGTACAGTGGGAATTGTTCGTACTTCGCCTACGGGTAGAACTGGGCGATAATATCCGAGTGATGGATGCTCGCAATATCTCAGATATCGAAGTCGATCACCTTGTGCCAGAAGTCGTGATCCTTGGCGACGAGGTCATGTATGAGGTGGTTTACGACGACGACGGGAACGCGGCGGGAGCCAATCGGATCGTGGATCCAGTGGCGATTGAAGAAACTTCCACCGGCTTCGATGCGCTTTACGGTCAAGGGGAAGATTTCACAGAGTTCTTCAATCGGGAAATTGCGCCACTTGACCCTCCGATGGTCGTTCATTGAGCGATTCCTCCGAGGCGGAGATCCGCTTACACGAGAACGCCCGCCCAGTTCGGGAAGCCGAACGCCTCCCGCCGCATGAGCGCCGCCGCTTGCTACGTCGCGGCGGCCACAAGCCGCGCCGC
>NZ_JAMJFM010000088.1:0-26983 GCF_023544705.1 Streptomyces sp. MCA2 | reverse complement strand
ACCCGCGGAGGCCCGTCACCGCACCCCGACAGCCCCGCGCAGCGGACCGGCCCGCCGCAGGCGCAACGGCGCGAAAGCCAAAGACGTGGGGCGGGGGCAAAGCGCAGCGGACCGGCCCGCCGCAGGCGCAACGCCGGGCGCACCGCGAAGCGGGCGAGCAACGGCGAGAAACCACCACGGCGGGACAGATAAAAACGTGGGAGGAAAATCGATTTGCACGGGGCCGTTAGACTGCCTCCCATGGCAGTTCTCCCTTGGGTTCATTAGACGGCGCAGCCCGCTCTCGGACCGTCCGTCCAATCCGCCGTCTTCCTGCCCTGGAGCTTTTTCCGTGATCACCGCCTCCGGCCTCGAGCTGCGCGCCGGCGCCCGCATCCTCATCGAGTCCGCTTCCTTCCGTATCGCCAAGGGCGACCGCATCGGCCTGGTCGGCCGTAACGGCGCCGGCAAGACCACCCTCACCAAGGTGCTGGCGGGCGAGGGCATGCCCGCCGCCGGCACGGTCACCCGCTCCGGCGACGTCGGCTATCTGCCGCAGGACCCGCGCACCGGCGACCTGGACGTGCTCGCCCGCGACCGCATCCTGTCCGCCCGTGATCTGGACTCCGTGCTCCGCAAGATGCGCGAGAACGAGGACCGGATGGCCAACGGCAAGGGCGCCACCCGCGACAAGGCGATGAAGAAGTACGAGCGCCTGGAGACCGAGTTCCTGACCAAGGGCGGTTACGCCGCCGAGGCGGAGGCCGCGACCATCGCCGCCAGCCTCGGTCTGCCCGACCGCATCCTCGGCCAGCCCCTCCATACGCTCTCCGGCGGTCAGCGCCGCCGCGTCGAGCTGGCCCGGATCCTGTTCTCGGACTCCGACACCCTGCTGCTCGACGAGCCGACCAACCACCTCGACGCGGACTCGATCGTCTGGCTGCGCGACTACCTCAAGACCTACCGCGGCGGCTTCATCGTGATCTCGCACGATGTCGACCTGGTCGAGACCGTCGTGAACAAGGTGTTCTACCTCGACGCCAACCGCTCGAACATCGACATCTACAACATGGGCTGGAAGCTCTACCAGCAGCAGCGCGAGGCCGACGAGAAGCGCCGCAAGCGCGAGCGGCAGAACGCCGAGAAGAAGGCCGCGGCCCTCAACAGCCAGGCCGACAAGATGCGGGCCAAGGCCACCAAGACCGTCGCCGCGCAGAACATGGCCAAGCGCGCCGACAAGCTGCTGGCCGGCCTGGAGGCGGTGCGCGCCTCCGACAAGGTCGCCAAGCTGCGCTTCCCGGACCCGGCGCCGTGCGGCAAGACCCCGCTCACCGCCGAGGGCCTGTCGAAGTCCTACGGCTCCCTGGAGATCTTCACCGACGTCGACCTGGCCATCGACAAGGGCTCCCGGGTCGTCATCCTCGGCCTGAACGGTGCCGGCAAGACCACCCTGCTGCGCCTGCTGGCGGGCGTCGAGACGCCGGACACCGGCGAGGTCCGCCCCGGGCACGGCCTCAAGCTCGGCTACTACGCCCAGGAGCACGAGACCCTGGACCCGGACCGCACGGTCCTGGAGAACATGCGCTCGGCCGCCCCGGACATGGACCTGGTCGCCATCCGCAAGACGCTGGGATCCTTCCTCTTCTCCGGGGACGACGTCGACAAGCCCGCCGGGGTGCTCTCCGGCGGCGAGAAGACCCGGCTCGCCCTGGCGACGCTGGTCGTCTCCTCCGCCAATGTGCTGCTGCTCGACGAGCCCACCAACAACCTCGACCCGGCCAGCCGCGAGGAGATCCTCGGCGCGCTGCACACCTTCACCGGGGCCGTGGTCCTGGTGTCGCACGACGAGGGCGCGGTGGACGCACTGGAGCCGGAGCGCATCATCCTGCTGCCCGACGGCGTCGAGGACCTGTGGGGCCAGGACTACGCGGACCTGGTCGCGCTGGCCTGATCACGGCGGATGGATCATGCCGTATGGATCATTCGGCCGATGTGTGATCCATCATCTGAGTGAGAACGGCTCGTACACCGGCGAGTCTGCGGCATACGGCCGGGCCCTTGGGGCCCGGCCGTCACCATTTCGGCGGCACACCCCCTGACCTGCCGCTTCTTGCGAAAAATCGGGCGCGGACGGTCTCCCGGCTGGGCGGAATGCGTGATTCCGGCCCTCGTGAGCGGACGCCGGGCGGCAAAGGATGTCGTACTGACCTTGCGGAATGGGTGGCCAGGAAGCCGGGGAGGGGTGATCATGAGAGTCCAGAGCGCACTTCCCACGAGGAGGCACGGGTGGCCGAGACTCTGAAGAAGGGCAGCCGGGTAACCGGCGCCGCGCGCGAGAAGCTCGCGGCAGACCTGAAGAAGAAGTACGACTCCGGTGCGAGCATCCGGGCGCTGGCCGAGGAAACCGGCCGCTCCTACGGATTCGTGCACCGGATGCTCAGCGAATCCGGTGTGGTCCTGCGCGGTCGTGGCGGAGCCACTAGGGGCAAGAAGGCCGCATCGGCCTGACGGCTGCGACTCCGGGTGCAGCGGTGTCCCCCCGGTCGGCCGAGCAGTCGGCCGGGAGGTTACCGTTCAGTCACTTACGCACGCAGGTGCGGCTGGCTGACTCGGAGGCGCTCATGACTCTGCTCGACAAGGACGGTGTGCGACTCACCGTTGACGGTGCGATCGCCACAGTGACCCTCGCCAACGGGGCGAAGCGCAATGCGCAGTCGCCGGCCATGTGGCGGGCGCTCGCCGAGGCGGGTTCGCTGCTGCCCGGAAACGTGCGGGTAGCCGTGCTGCGTGGTGAGGGCCAGTCTTTCTCCGCGGGCCTCGACCGTCAGGCGTTCACGCCCGAAGGCTTCGACGGCGAGCCGTCGTTCATCGATCTGGCACGCGGTACGGACAGCGAGCTGGATGCCACGATCGCCGAGTACCAGGAAGCGTTCACCTGGTGGCGGCGCAACGACCTGGTGTCCATCGCCGCCGTGCAGGGCCATGCCATCGGCGCGGGCTTCCAGCTCGCCCTGGCCTGCGATCTGCGGGTGGTCGCGCCGGACGTCCAGTTCGCCATGCGCGAGACCAGCCTGGGACTCGTACCGGACCTGACCGGTACCCACCCCCTGGTCGGGCTGGTGGGCTACGCCCGGGCGCTGGAGATCTGCGCCACGGGGCGCTTTGTGCATGCCGAGGAGGCCGAGCGGATCGGGCTCGCCAACCTCGTGGTGCCCGCGGACGAACTCGATGCCACGGTGACCGACCTGGCCGCCGCGCTCACCGCCCCGCCGCGCGACGCCGTCATCGAGACCAAGGCCCTGCTGGCCGGTGCCGCGGGCCGTACGTACGAGGAGCAGCGGCGCGCCGAACGGGCCGCCCAGGCGCGCCGGCTGCGCGACCTCGCGGGCGTGGGGGAGTAGCGCCGAACGCACCCGGGCAATGACGGGCGTCCCCGGCCGGGGACGCCCGTCATTCCTGTTCCACGGCGGTGACCAGCACGGCAACCGTCGACGGCGCCGACGGTGTGGCCGCCACCGCCCGCCGCACCGCGCACGAGACATCCAGTGCCCGATAGCCGGGCGCGGTCGCCAGCTGGATCAGCACATGCCCGTCGCTGAACCGCAGCGGACGGGACAGCCCGCCGAGCACCGGCGCCAGCCGGGCGACTCCCGCAACGTCCCGTGCGACGGCGGCGACCCCCGCCGGGCCCTCCTGTGTCGCACCCGTACGGTCGCCCGTCTCGGGGGTGGCCGAGGGGCCTCCCGCAGGGGCGGCCGGTGGCGGTGCCGCGGCGGCCTCGTCCCCTTCCAGCAGCCCGGTGACCCGCAGATCCACCATGCCCACCACCAGCCCCAGCTCGCGGACCGCCGCCTCCAGCAGCGCGGTACGCACCTGGTCGGCGAGGGTGGGCAGCGGCCGGTCGGCGACCGCGGTGAAGTCCGCCTCGATCCGCAGCGGGCCGGGCGGCAGTGCGCTCGGCGGCGCCGGCACCGCGGGCTCGGGGGCGTGGGCGGGGTCGGCGACGGACAGCCGCAGCGTGCCGATGCGGACACCGGCCGGCGTCCCGGCGGCCGCCCGCAGCGCTCCGATGGCGGCCTGTTCGGTGATCCATGAACCGTCCGCGGGTCCGCCGAGCGGCAGCACCCGGCCGATCCCGAGCTGAGCCCGCACCGTCTGTGCCAACTGGTTCGCGGCCACCGCGTCACCCCTTTCCCGGCAGGTCCCCGGACCTGTTCCCGGACACATCCCGGACAACTCCCCCAGACTGCCGCACACCGGCCCGCACGGCAGGGCGGTGTGCCGGACGGCGCCGTAGGGAGCACTCCGCTGCCGCACCCCCGGAGCGGACCGGACAAACCGGACCTACTGTGGGCAGCGGAGCGGGCGGACCGCTTCTCCTCGCGGAAAGGGACATACGGCCATGAGCGAGAGCCAGCAGCATGCGGAGGGAACCCGGACCCCTGCCAAGCGGGGCGGCGGCGACCCCGCGACCCGCGGGCGGACCACCATCGCCGACGGTGTGGTGGAGAAGATCGCCGGTCTGGCGGCCCGGGACGTCGTCGGCGTGCATGCCATGGGCAGCGGTTTCGCCCGTACGCTCGGCGCCGTTCGCGACCGGGTGCCCGGCGGCGGCAGGTCCGCGACCGCGACCCGCGGCGTCAAGGCCGAGGTCGGCGAGGTGCAGACCGCGCTGGATCTGGAGATCGTGGTCGACTACGGCGTCTCCATCGCCGATATCGCACGCTCCGTCCGGGAGAACGTCATCTCCGCCGTGGAGCGGATGACGGGCCTGGAGGTCGTCGAGGTCAATATCGCGGTCAGCGACGTCAAGCTGCCCGACGAGGAAGACGAAGAAGAGGGAGCGGAGTCCCGGCTCCAATAACCGGGCCCGTCCGAAGGCGTAGCGAAGGAGCGCACGATGAACATGGCCTTGGCCGGCCTCGTGGCCGGAATGGCGCTGGGCTTCGCCGGATACTTCGGCGGTTTTGGGGCCTTCGTGCTGGTGGCGGCGCTGGGCGCCGTCGGCTTCGTGGTCGGCAGATTGCTGGACGGGGATCTCCAGGCCGGTGAATTCTTCCATCCGCGCAGCAGCGACCGCGACGACCGGCGGCGGTGAAGCCGGGTGGCGACGGTGTCCCCGGTCACCGCTGCCGCCGGCGTGGCGGCGGGTGAGCGCGGCCAGACCAGGATCGCGGACCGGGTGGTGGCGAAGATCGCCGCGCAGGCGGCCCGGGAGGCGCTGCGCGGTCAGTCCCCGCACGCCTCCACGGACGCGCATGCGACGGTGACGGTGCACCGGCGCGAGGACCGCGGGCAGTTCGGCGAGGCACGGGTGCGGATCGCCGTGGAACTGGGCTACCCCTCCGACATCGGCGCACAGTGCAGGGTGGTGCGCCGTCAGGTCGCCGAGCGGGTGAAGGCGTTGGCGAGCATGGAGGTCCCCGAGGTCGCGGTGGAGGTCGAGCGGCTGCACTCCCCGCTGCTGGAAGGTACGCGCGGGAGGGTGCGATGAGCGACGATGATACGGAGCCGCCGGACACCCGCCGGCTGCCCACCCTCGACAAGACGCCGGACGCACCGGCCGGGACGACGCCGTCCGCCCCGGACACGGCCGCCACGAGCACCGCGGACGACGACCGGACCGGGCGCTTCTGGTCGGACCGGCGGGTGCCGGCCGCGGTTGTCGCGCTGCTGCTGCTGGCCGCCGCGGGCCTGCTGCTCTACGACGTGGCCGCGGTGCGCGCCGACCGCCCCGCGATGGCCTGGCGCCGGCGGCTCGCCCATGAACTGACCACCCGTCATCTCGACAACCCCTGGGTGCTGGGCGCCGCCGCGGTCGCGGTGGTGCTCGGTATCTGGCTGATCGTGCTGGCCGTCACCCCCGGACTGCGTCAGGTGCTGCCGATGCGGCAGGTGGCGCCGGACGTCCGCTCCGGGCTGGACCGGGCGGCCGCCGCGCTGGTGCTGCGCGACCGTGCCATGGAGGTCGCCGGTGTGCAGTCCGTGCGGGTGAAGGTCAGCCGTCGCAAGGCCAAGGCGCACGCCGTCTCGCACTTCCGTGAGCTGGACGAGGTCCGCGCCGACCTCGACGCCGCGCTCGGCGAGGGCCTGCGGCAGCTGGGGCCGGCCCGCCGACTCGGCCTGACCGTGCACGTCCGGCGCCCGAAGAAGAGGTGAGCGAGCGATGCGCAGGGTCCGCAGAACGATCAACCGGGTGCTGCTCGGCCTGACCGGTGTGGTGCTGCTCGGCACCGGCGGCCTGGTGCTGTTCGGCGGCCTCGGCCTGCCCGCGAAATGGCATCTGCACCTGCCCGCCCACTGGCCCTGGTCCCGCCCCGACGACGTGCTGCTCCCCGCGCACCGGCGCACCCACTGGACCGGCCAGGGCTGGTTCTGGCCCGTGGTCATCCTCGTACTGGCCGTCTTCGTGCTGCTGGTGCTGTGGTGGCTGCTGACCCAGTTCAGGCGCCACCGGCTGGACGAGATCCTCGTCGACAGCGGAGACGGCGAGGGCGCCCTGCTGCGCGGCCGCGCGCTGAAGGACGTCCTCGCGGCCGAAACGGAGGCGCTGGACGGCGTCGACCGGGCCGGTGTGCTGCTGACCGGCCGCCGGAGCACACCGCGGATCCGGGCCGTGCTGGCCCTCGCCCCGCACGCCGACCCGGGGACCGTGGTCCGGCGTCTGTCGGACGAGGCGCTGGACCGTGCCCGCCGCTCGGCCGGGCTCGACCACCTGCCGGCGGACATCCGGCTGCGCGCGGTCAAGCACCGGCCCGAGCGGGTCAGTTAGCGGGCTCGCCCGGGTCCTGTCCGCCGGGATCAGGCCGGACAGGGCCTGGGCCCCGCACGCCGGACCGCGGCGGGCTCCCCGTCAGAAGCCGTGCAGGGCCCCGCCGTCCACGGGCACCATCACGCCGGTGACATACGACGCGGCCGGCGACAGCAGGAACGCGGCGACCCGGCCGAACTCCTCCGGCTTGCCGTAGCGGCCCAGCGGGATCGCCGCGGAGTTGCGGGCGCGGGAGCCCTCCGGGTCGCCGGAGAGCGCGTCGAGCTGGGTCATCCGGTCGGTGGCGATCCGGCCGGGCAGTACGCCGAGGACGCGGATGCCGCGCGGACCCACCTCGTTGGCCAGCGACTTGGCGAAGCCGGCGAGACCGGGGCGGAGCCCGTTGGAGACGGTCAGACCGGGGATCGGCTCCTGCACCGAACCGGACAGCACGAAGCCGATCACGCCGCCCTCCGTCAGCTCGGCGGCGGCCGTACGGGCCAGCCGTACCGCGCCGAGGAAGACCGAATCGAAGGCCGCCCGCCACTGGTCGTCGGTGTTGTCGGCGGCGGTGCCGGGCGGCGGGCCGCCCACACTGATGAGCACCCCGTCCAGGCGGCCGAAGCGCTCCCGGGCCGCGGCCACCAGACGGTCGGCGGCGTCCGGATCGGCGTTGTCGGCCGCCACGCCCAGGGCGCGTTCGCCGAGCTGGGCGGCGGCCGCGGCCGCGCTCTCCTCGGTGCGTCCGGTGATCACGACATGGGCGCCGTCGGCGACCAGTGCACGGGCGGTGGCGAAGCCGAGGCCACGGGTCGCCCCGGTGACGATGTACGTCCGGTCGGTGAGTCCAAGATCCATGGCCCTAGTCTGCCTCTGCCCCGTCCCGCAGACCGAAGGCGGTCCCCACCAGGCCGATATGGCTGAACGCCTGCGGGTAGTTCCCCAGCTGGCGGCGGGCGGCCGGGTCGTACTCCTCGGAGAGCAGCCCCAGATCGTTGCGCAGGTCCAGCAGCCGCTCGAACATCTCCCGGGCCGCGTGCCGCCGGCCGCTCAGCCGCAGCGCGTCGACGAGCCAGAACGAGCAGGCCAGGAAGGTGCCCTCGCCGCCCGGCAGCCCGTCGACCGAGCCGCCCTCGGTGCTGTAGCGGCGCACCAGTCCGAGGGGGGCACCTCCCATGCCGTCAGGGCCCTGGGGGACGGTCAGCTCGCGGCGGACGGTGTCGATGGTGCTCACGACCCGCGGGTCGTCGCCCGGCAGAAACCCGACACGGGGGATCAGCAGGGTCGCGGCGTCCAGCTCCCGGGAGCCGTAGAACTGGGTGAAGGTGCCGCGGTCGGCGTCGTAGCCGCGCTCGCACACCTCGCGGTGGACCTCGTCGCGCATCGCCCGCCAGCGCTCCACGTCCCCGCCGAGTTTCGGGTCCGCCTCGATCGCCCGGACCGCCCGGTCGGCCGCCACCCAGGCCATGACCTTCGAGTGCACGAAGTGCCGGCGCGGCCCGCGGATCTCCCACAGCCCCTCGTCGGGGTCGCGCCAGGTCGACTCCAGGTAGTCCACCAGGGCGCGCTGGATGCTCCAGGCATGTGGTTCCGACGCCAGCCCGGCCGTGCGCGCGATGTGGAAGGAGTCGAGCACCTCTCCGTAGACGTCGAGCTGCCGCTGTTCGACGGCGGCGTTGCCGATGCGTACGGGAAGGGAGTCGCAGTATCCGGACAGCCACGGCAGCTCGGCCTCCGGCAGCCGCCGCTCACCGGCCAGCCCGTACATGATCTGAAGGTCGTCGGGGGCGCCGGCCACCGCGCGCAGCAGCCAGTCCCGCCAGGCGCCGGCCTCCTCCAGATATCCGGCGGAGAGCAGGCAGTTCAGGGTGAGGCTGGCGTCGCGCAGCCAGCAGTAGCGGTAGTCCCAGTTGCGTACGCCGCCCAGCTCCTCGGGCAGCGAGGTGGTGGGGGCCGCGACGATGCCGCCGGTGGGCGCGTAGGTGAGTGCCTTGAGGGTGATCAGCGAGCGGATCACGGCCTCGCGGTACGGCCCGTTGTAGCGGCAGCGCGCGGACCAGGTGTGCCAGTCGTCCAGGGTGTCCTGGAGCGCCTCGAAGGGGTCGATCTGTTCCGGCCGGGGCTCGTGCGAGGGGTGCCAGGTCAGCACGAACGCGGTGCGCTCGCCGGCGGCCACGGTGAAGTCCGAGCGGGTGCTGAAGTCCTTGCCGTAGGTGGTGCCCTGGGAGGGGGTGCGCAGCCACACGGAGTCCGGCCCGGCGACCGCCACCCGGCTGCCCTCGGCGGCGCGCACCCAGGGCACCGCCCGCCCGTAGTCGAACCGCAGCCGCAGCACACCGCGCATCTCGACGCTGCCGCTCAGGCCCTCGACGATCCGTACGACATCGGGCTGGCGGTCGCGCTGCGGCATGAAGTCGATGACCCGGACGTTGCCCGTGGGGGTCTCCCACACCGTGTCGAGGATCAGCGATTCACCGCGGTAGGAGCGCTGCGCGCGGGCCTCGGAGGACCGGGGGGACAGCCGCCAGTGGCCGTTGTCCCTGCCGCCGAGGAGTGCGGCGAAACAGGCCCCGGAATCGAAGCGGGGCAGGCACAGCCAGTCGATGGAGCCGTCGCGGCCGACGAGTGCGGCGGTCTGGAGATCGCCGATGAGCGCATAGTCCTCGATATGTGGGTGCACTCAGCGCCTTTTCCCGCCCGGAGGGCGCGCCACGCGGGGGTGGCGGCTGTCCGGGCTACGGGCCGGCCGGGACCGATGGCGCGTCCTCGCCGGCCGCCTCGGTCTCCCGGGCCTCCTCGCCCTCTTCGGCCTCCCGGGCCTGTTCGGCCGCCTCGGCCGCCGCAGCCACCCGGTCGCGCCGCTCCCGGCGGACGAGGATGACCCAGCCGACCGGCACCGCCGCCGCGAACAGCCACCACTGGACCGCATACGCCATGTGCGGGCCGATGGAGTCGTGGTCCGGCTCGGGGACCAGCTCCGGCTTGCCGCCGGACGGCTCGGGCCCGGTCTGCTCGATATAGCCGCCGAGCAGCGGCCGGCCGACCCGCTTCGTCTGCTCCTTGCTGTTGATCAGCATGATCTGGCGGGCGGGCAGGCCCCTGGTGTCCTTGATACCGCTGACGGCGGAGGTCTCGTCGGCCATCATCCGGCCGGTCACGGTCACCTTGCCCCGGGGGGCGGCCGGGACGTCCGGGAACTTGGTGAGGTCGTTGCCCGCCGAGATCCAGCCGCGGTTGACCAGTACGGCCCGGCCGTCGCCGAGGACCAGCGGGGCGAGCACGTAGTAGCCGATGCTCTGCTCGTCGGCGGCGGTGCGCTGGCGGACCACGACCTCGTGCGCGGTGTCGTAGGTGCCGGTGGCGGTGACCGTGCGCCACATGTCGTCGTGGGGCAGGTCCCGGCCGGGGGCGGTCAGCTCGGTGACCGGGACCGGCCTGGCGGCCAGGCTGCTCGCGATCAGCTGGTTCTGCGCCACCTTGTGCTCATGGCGGTGGAACTGCCAGAAGCCCAGCTTGATCATGACGGGGATCAGCACGAGAGCCACGAGGGTGAGGATCACCCACTGCCGGGACAACAGGAAGCGGTACACGGCTTCGACGGTACCTGGGGCGCCGCGGCCCCCGGGCTGCGGGTCCCCCCAGCAGCGGCCGGGGGAGGCTCCGGCCGTGTCCGTCCGGCGGACCGTGCGGACCCGCCCGGCGGACCGTGCGGATCAGACCCGGTCGACGATGCCCACCCTCCCGTCCGACCGCGCGCAGTGCGCACCGCAGTACCACTGCCCGTCGGCCTCGACGCCCTGGCCGATGATCTGGCACCGGCAGTGCTCACAGATCGGCGCCATGCGGTGGATGGCGCAGGCGAAACAGTCGAAGACATGCACCGCGCCCTGCGCGTGCACCTCGAACGTCATGCCGTATTCGTTTCCGCAGACCTCACAACGTGCCATGCGCCACAGGGTGCGGGCGGCACCCCTGCGGGGCGAGGTGCCGACGGGTGTGTTGGTCGGGCTTCACCCGGACGCAGGCGCCGGGGCGGCCGGCTCGACATCCTGGAGCAGCTGCATGAAGGCCGCCTCGTCGATCACGACCGTGCCGTACGAGGCGGCCTTGGCGGTCTTGGAGGTGTTGGCGTCCGGGTCGTTGGTCACCAGCAGACTGGTCACCCGGGACATGCTCGTGGCGACATGGAGTCCGGCCTCGATCGCCCGGTCCTCCAGCAGCTCGCGGTCCACGGAGGTGTCGCCCGAAAAGGCGACCCGCATGCCCTGGACGAGCCGGCCGCCGGCCTCGTAGCGCCCCGGGTTGGGGTACGGGCACGCCGGGCGCTTACGGGACGGCCGCCAGGTCGTGGGGCGGTACGCCGCGGCACTGGAGTGCTGCCGGGGCGCGGGGGCGTCCGACCACTCCGTCAGCGGCTGGCAGTTCAGCAGCGGCAGCCGCACATTCTCCCGCGCGGCCCGGTGCAAACCGGGACGGAACGCCTCGGCCAGCACCCGGGCGTCGTCCAGCGCATGGTGGGCGCGCTCCTGCACCACGCCGTAATGGGCGGCGAGGGATTCCAGCTTGTGATTGGGCAGCGGCAGCCGCAGCTCCTTGGACAGCGCGATGGTGCACAGCCGCTGCCGCACCGGCGCGGTCGCCGCGGCGCGGGCGTACTCGCGGGCGATCATCGACCAGTCGAACATCGCGTTGTGCGCCACCAGCACCCGGTCCGCCAGCCGCCGGGACAGCTCCGGGACGATGTCCGGGAAGAGCGGGGCATCGGCCAGCACGGCGCTGGTGAGCCCGTGGATCCAGACCGGCCCCGGGTCCCGCTGCGGGTTGACGAGGGTGTACCAGTGGTCCTGGACCTCGCCCTGTGCATCGAGTTGATACACGGCGGCGGAGATGATCCGGTCGTCGCGCGCCAGGCCCGTGGTCTCGACGTCGACCACCGCGTATCCCTGGGGATAGGCGGACGGCCAGGGGGCCGGCGGCGTCTGCGGGCCCGGCTGCTGGCCGATCTTCGGCGCGATCGGGTCGGCTGCTGCCATGCGGTCTTCGAGCATGGTCACTGAGGATAAGGGCCGCCACCGACAGCCACCGAACCGGCGTGGGGCGCGCGGGCCGGCGGGTGCGCCTGGCGCCCCGGCAAATCAGGGGCCCGTACGGGAGTTGACGGGCGCCGGCGCGGCCGTTCCCCGCCGGGAAGCGGCCGGGTCAGGAGCCGGGGTCCGCGGGGGAGAGCAGTGAGGCCACCAGCGCCTCCAGCGAGACGAGGAACAGCCGCCCGGTGTCGACCGGGCCGGCCAGCGCGCGGGCCAGCGCCGGATCGTGCCCGGCGGCGGGGGAGTCCCACAGCTCGCCCTCGCTCGGATGCTGCGCGGGCGACCGTTCGCGGTTGCGCTCGACCAGGACGAAGCCGACGACCTGGAACTGGACGGCCCGCACCGCCTCGGCGGCCGTCTCGCCGCGCAGCCCGGCGGCGTGCATCTCATGGACCAGCGCCTGCTGCGCGGGCAGGAACATCCGCTCCGTCAGACCGCGTTCGTGCACCATCGCGATCAGCTGCGGGCGCTCGCGCAGCGCCGCGTGCAGCGTACGGGCCACCGAGATGATGCGCGCCTGCGGGGTGTGCCCGGTGGGGTGGATCTCGCCCATCTCCCGCACGGTGCGTTCGACGAGGGCGTCCAGCAGCGACTCGCGGTTGCCGACGTGCCAGTAGATGGAGGTGACGGCGGTGCCCAGTTCCGTGGCGAGCCGGCGCATGGTCAGCGCCCCGGGGCCGTGCGCCCGCACCAGCCGGGCGGCGGCCGCCAGAACCTCTTCGCCGGTGAGCGCCGTACGTGTCATATGCCTCTCTCTATCCCTCAACTCCCTTTCGCGCAAGGCTCTTTACCCTTCGTCCCGCTCGGTGTAACAGTGTTACAGGCGTCTCGCGCAACCCCCGTAAGTCACCGACGACGAAGGGTGGTACGACATGGCACGCATTCGCTACGGAGCGCGCACCGAGGAGGAGCTCACCGCGGCGCGCACCGCGAGCTCCCGGCTCCCCGACATCTGGTCCACCGGCGTGGTCGCGGTCTGGGAGAGCGACCCGGACGCGGTCGCGGCCGTCCTCCCGCCGCCGCTCGCGCCGACCGGACGTCCGCTGGTCCGCGTCAGCATCAGCAAGGTCGCGCTGGCCGGCTACCCCCTGGGGGCGGGCTCGGTCGCCGTGGCGGCCGCGCACCAGGGCGTCGAGGGCTGGTATCCGCTCGTCATGCCGATGACCCACGAGCGGGCCCTGACCGGCGGCCGGGAGGTCTTCGGCGAACCCAAGAAGCTGGGCGAGGTCACGGTCGAGCGGGACGGCCCGGTGGTGCGTGCGGCGCTCGCCCGGCACGGCATCGCCTTCGTCGAGGTGCGCGGCGCGGTGAGCGGTCCGCTGCCGGTCCCCGAGCCGGCCCGGAAGACCGATTTCTACTTCAAGTTCCTGCCCGCCGTGGACGGTTCGGGATTTGACCTCGACCCGGTGCTGGTGCACTGCCTGCGCCACGAGAAGGTCCGCAAGCTGGAGAAGCTCACCGGCGATGTCGTCCTCCGGGAGTCGATGTACGACCCCGTGGCCGACCTCCATGTACGCACCCTCGTCGAGCTCACCCTCGGCGAGAAGACCACCGACCAGCAGGGCCGGGTCGTCGAGCGGGTCAGCGCCCGGTCCCTGCTGCCGTACGTCCACCAGCGCTACGACGACCCACGGCAGCTGCACGACGGACCGCCCGAGGGGAGCGTCTGATGCGGTGTCCACCCGGAGGACGACCCGGACCCCGGCCGCAGAAGCAGGCGGCCCGACCGGCACGGAGAGGTGAGCGGGTATGGAGCTGAGGGCCGGACAGGTCGCCGTCGTCACCGGCGCCGCGAGCGGCATCGGCCTGGCCATGGCGCGCCGCTTCGCCGCGGACGGGCTGCGGGTCGTCCTCGCGGACGTCGAGGAGGAGCCGCTGCGGGCCGCCGCCGACGAGCTGTCCGCGGACGGCGCCCGCGTACTGGCGCGCACCGTGGACGTCGGCGTACGCGAAGAGGTCGCCGCCCTCGCCGACGCCGCGTACGACACCTTCGGCGCCGTCCATCTGCTGTGCAACAACGCGGGGGTGGGCTCCGGCGCCGAGGGACGGATGTGGGAGCACGACCCCAACGACTGGGCATGGGCGTTCGCGGTGAACGTCTGGGGCGTCTTCCACGGCATCCAGTGCTTCCTGCCCCGGATGCTGGCGGGCGGCGGGCCCGGCCATGTCGTCAACACCTCCTCGACCGACGGCGGTGTCGCGCCGCTGCCCACCGCGTCCGTCTACGCCGTCACCAAAGCGGCCGTGGTGACCATGACCGAATCGCTCTACGCCCACCTCAGGGCCGAGGGTGCCCCCATCGGTGCCTCGGTGCTCTTCCCCGGCCCGCACATGCTGCGCACCGGCCTGTGGGAGTCGCACCGCAACCGGCCCGCGCGCTACGCAAAGGCCCGCCCGCGCCGGACCCCGTACCGCAGCCTCGCGCAGTGGGAGTCGGCGATGAAGGAGGCCGGGAAGGAGGTCGCCTTCACGCCCGTGGAGGACGTCGCCGCGCAGGTCGTGGACGGCGTCCGGGCCGGCCGCTTCTGGCTGCTGCCGCCCGGCGGGCACACCGACGCGCAGATCCGGGCGCGGTCCGCCTCGATGCTCGACCGCGGCACCCCCGCGTATCTGGAGCACTTCATTCTCGACCCGGACGACTGAGGGAGCAGCCCCCATGACGGACCCACAGGGCCCCGCGGACCGGCCGGAAGCGCCGGACCCCCGGCACGAGCCGTACCTGATCATCTCCTCCGACTGCCACGCCGGACTCCCCACCGAGGAGTACCGCCCCTACCTCGACGCCCGTTTCCACCGTGACTTCGACGAGTTCCTCGGCGGCCGGGACGCCCGCCGCGCGGAGGCCACCCGCCTCGGCATCCGCAACGAGGCCTTCGCCGACCGCTGGTTCCGGGACAACGAGGAGGGCCTGCGCGGCGGCTGGGACCCCGCACAGCGCAGGAAGGAACTCGACGGCGACGGGGTGGCGGCGGAGGTCGTCTTCCCGGACGCGGACGCCGTCGACAGCGGTACGGCGGCCCCCTTCGGCGTGGGCCTCGGCCTCTCCGGTGACCAGGACCCGGACCTCGGCATGGCGGGCGCCCAGGCGCACAACCGCTGGCTCGCCGACTTCGTCTCCGCACACCCCGAACGGCACTGCGGAGTGGCGCTGTTGCCGGTCACCGCCGAGGTCGACCGTGTCGTGGCCGAGATCCACCGTGCCAAGGAGTCCGGGCTCGGCGCCCTGATGATCCCCTCCATGTGGGTCGACAAGGAGCCGTACCACGACCGCCGTTACGACCCGGTGTGGGCGGCGGCGGCCGCCTGCGCGATGCCGGTGCTGACCCACTCCGGGGCGGCGCCCCGTCACGAGTACGGCAGCCACCTCGGGATCTATGTCTCCGAGGTGACCTGGTGGCCCGCGCGCCCGCTGTGGTTCCTGCTGTGGTCCGGCGTCTTCGAGCGCCACCCGGGCCTGAGGTTCGGGATCGCCGAATCCGGCTGCTGGTGGCTGCCCAACCTCCTGTGGTTCATGGACCGCCTCTACCTGGGCGCCCACGGCGGCAAGAAGCTCTCCCCGTTCGCGGAGCTCAGGCAGCCGCCGCACGCGTACCTGGACCGGCAGGTCTTCGTCTGCGCCACCAACACCAAACGCCGCGAGCTCGCCCAGCGCTACGAGATCGGCGTCGACAACATCCTCTGGGGCAGCGACTTCCCGCACCCCGAAGGGACCTGGCCCGACACCCGCGCCTGGCTGAAGAAGACCTTCCACGACATTCCGGTCACCGAGACCCGCCGGATGCTCGGCCTGGCCGCGGCCGAGAACTTCGGCTTCGACACCGCCGCGCTGGCCCCGCTGGCCCGCCGCATCGGCCCCACACCGGCCGAACTCGGCCAGAGCGCCGACCAGGCGGCGGTCGAGGCCTCCTGGGCCCGCTCGCGCGAGGTGGGCCGCCACTGGCTGACGGACCACGACTTCCCGGTACTGGGGGCCGCGCAATGACGCACCGACCCGACGACCGCTACACCGTCATCTCCGCCGACTGCCACGCCGGCGCCGACCTCCTCGACTACAAGCCGTACCTGGCCTCCCGGCACCACGAGGCCTTCGACGCCTGGGCGGCCTCCTACGTCAACCCGTACGAGGACCTGCTCGCCGACACCGCCGACCGCAACTGGAACTCCGGCCGCCGGCTGGCCGACCTGGAGGCCGACGGCATCGTCGCCGAGGTGGTCTTCCCGAACACCATCCCGCCGTTCTTCCCGAGCGCCTCACTCGTGGCCCCGGCACCCACCCGCGAGGAGTTCGCGCAGCGCTGGGCGGGCCTGCGCGCCCACAACCGCTGGCTCGCCGACTTCTGCGCCGACGCCCCCGGCCGCCGGGCCGGAGTCGCCCAGATCCTGCTCCACGATGTCGACGAGGCCGTACGCGAGGTCCGCCGCGCCAAGGAGGCCGGCCTCACCGGCGGCATCCTGCTCCCCGGCACGCCGCCCGGCTCCGGCCTCCCCGAGCTGCACTCGGAGTGCTACGACCCGCTCTGGGCGGTCTGCGCGGAGCTGGAGGTGCCCGTCAACCACCACGGCGGCTCGGCGTCCCCGCCGCTGGGCGACGAGCCCGCCGCCCGCGCCGTCTTCATGGTCGAGACGACCTGGTTCTCCCACCGCGCCCTGTGGCACCTGGTCTTCGGCGGTGCCTTCCGCCGCCACCCCGGACTCCGCCTCGTCCTGACCGAACAGGGCTCCGGCTGGATCCCCGGCGTCCTGGACATGCTGGACTACTACCACGGTCGGCTGGTCGCGGCCGCGACCGCTTCCCGGTCCGCCACCGCCGAGTCCAAGTTCGGCACCGGCCTGGCGGCGGCCATGGGCGCCGCCCCCTCCGGGATCTGGCGCGAGCACTGCTTCGTGGGCGCCAGCTTCATGCGCCCGCACGAGGTCCCGCTCCGTCACCGCATCGGCCTCGACAAGATCATGTGGGGCAGCGACTACCCGCACGACGAGGGCACCCACCCGCACTCCCGCGAGGCCCTCCGGCTCGCCTACGCCGGCGTCCCGGCCGACGAGACCGCGGCCATGCTCGGCACCAACGCCGCCCGCGTCTACGGCTTCGACCTCGCCCGCCTCGCCCCCCACGCGGCCCGCGTCGGTCCCACGGTCGCCGAACTGGCCGAACCCCTGGAAAAGATCCCGCCGGACGCCACCAGCCCGGCGTTCGCACGGGGCGGGGCGGTGCGGGTGTGGTGAGGGACGGCCGGAGCGTGCGGGCCGGGAATCGGGGTGGCCGCCCCCTGTGTTCGGTCAACAGCGACCCTCACGCCCCCGCTTCGTCCAGGAGACCGCTCCCATGCCAGAGCCAGAGATCGATGCCGTCGTGTTCGACGTCCTCGGCACGCTCGTCGACGAGTCCGCCGGTATCCGCGCCGGCATCCGTGCACTCGACCCGTCGCTCGACGATGCCGGGACCGAGCGGCTGCTGTCGCTGTGGCAGCAGCACATCGAGCGCGAGCAGCGCCGCATCCTCGACGGAGACCGGCCCTACCTCCCCAGCGACGTCCTCGACCGGGAGGCCGCCCAACTCGTCGCCGACACCGCCGGAGTGGGCGACCCGGCCGCCGTAGCGGCGCTGGCCCTGTCGGGCCGACGACTGCCGCCGTGGCCCGACACCGTGGCCGGGCTCGCCCGGCTCGCCGAACGGTTCCCGCTGATCGGGCTCTCCAACGCGAGCCGGACGGCGCTGCTGGCACTCAACGCCCACGCCGGACTGCGCTGGCACCAGGCCCTGTCCGCCGAGGACGCCCGGACCTACAAGCCGGACCCGGCGGTCTACCGGCTGGCCGTCACCGTCTCCGGACGGCCACCGGAGCGGCTCCTGATGGTCGCCGCCCACGCCTGGGACCTGCGCGGAGCACAGGGCCTGGGCCTGCGCACCGCCTACGTCGCCCGCCCCGTCGGCGACCCGCCCGCCTCCTCGGACCGTTTCGACCTGTACGCCGACGGCCTGGCCGACCTGGCCGACCTGGCCGGCCAACTCGGCACCGCCCACGGCCTGTCCGGCTGATCATGTGGCGGCCGCGGGGCGACAGGTGAAGCGAGCACCGCCAGGTGATCGACGGGTTCCGCTCACACCTGGGGCCCCAGTGCCCGCGCCGTCTGCGCCGCCTCCGCCACCGAGCCGTCCTCGCCGACGCCCACCCGGCGCAGCGTGGCGCCCGGCTTGCGGGTGACGACGTCCACGAGGCGGCCGTCGCGGAACAGCCCGGCGGCGCCGTCGTCGACCGCCCAGCCTCCCGGCAACGCACGGTCGTCGACGGCCGCCAGATAGCCCGGCCGGCGCCCCGGCTCGCTGTCGTAGTGCGGGCAGAGGCTGCCCGGCAGCAGTCCCAGCCCGTCGGACAGCGGCACCGGAGGGCCGAAGGAGTCGGAGAAGGCGGCCTCGAACCAGCAGCACGCCCCGGCGCTGATGCCGCACAGCAGCACCCCGGACTCGTACGCCTCGCGCAGGATCGTGTCCAGGCCGTGCACCCGCCAGACGGCAAGCATGTTGGCGGTGTTGCCGCCCCCGACGTAGACGATGTCCTGCGCGAGGACGAACGCCCGCAGGTCGGTCACGGTGCGCCGGAACAGCTCCAGGTGGTCCGGTTCGCAGTCCCGCGCGCCGAACGCCTTGTGGAACCCCTCGATGTAGCCCGGCGCATCACCGCTCGCGGTCGGCAGGAAGCAGACCTTCGGGCGGGCCCGCCCGGCGGCGTCCAGCACGAAGTCGTCCAGCAGGGTGTCGGGGTCGTCGGAGAAGCCGCCGCCGAGCAGGGCGATGGTGGGGGTGCGGGCCATGGGACCTCGATTCCGGGTCGTCGCGGGGAGCTGCGCCGGACCATCGTCGCGGAGCAGCTGACAGCACGTCTTACATACTTCTCAGTAACAACCCCTAGCGGCGCCGCCGTCCACGCCTTTATGGTGCGTGGCATGCCGCACCTGCCCGATGTCCTGTTGTGGTCCGTACCCGCCTTCGTCCTGCTCGCCGTGGTGGAGATGGTGAGCTATCGCCTGCATCCCGACGAGGACGCGGAAGGCTATGAAGCCAAGGACGCCGCCACCAGCGTCGGCATGGGCCTGGGCAGCCTCGCGTTCGATGCGCTGTGGAAGATCCCCATCGTGGCGATCTACGCCACGGTCTACGAACTCACTCCGCTGCGGATACCCGTGCTGTGGTGGACGCTGCCGCTGATGCTGCTCGGGCAGGACTTCTTCTACTACTGGTCGCACCGCGGCCACCACGTCATCCGCGTGCTGTGGGCCTGCCATGTGGTGCACCACTCCAGCAAGAAGTTCAACCTCAGCACCGCCCTGCGGCAGCCCTGGACGACCTGGACGGTCTGGCCCTTCTACGTCCCGATGATCGCCCTCGGTGTCCATCCCGCCGCGATCGCCTTCACCTCCGGGGCCAACCTCGTCTACCAGTTCTGGGTGCACACCGAGCGGATCGGCAAACTGCCGAGGCCCTTCGAGTTCGTGCTCAACACCCCGTCCCACCACCGGGTCCACCACGCCTCGCAGGGCGGCTACCTGGACCGCAACTACGGCGGGATCCTGATCATCTGGGACCGGATGTTCGGCTCGTTCGCCGCCGAGGTCGAGCGGCCGGTCTACGGGCTCACCAAGAACATCGAGACCTTCAACCCGCTGCGGGTGGCCACCCATGAGTACGCGGCCATCGCGCGCGACATACGGGCCGCGGACAGCTGGCGCGAGCGCGCCGGGCGGGTGTTCCGAGGGCCGGGCTGGCAGCCGGCCCAGCGGGCGGCCGTCGGGGAGAGCCCGAAGGCCGGCCGGCCGGGTGCCGAAGCGCGTGCCTCCGTCGAGGAGCCGGCCGCGTGACCGCCCGGTGGCCGCGGGCCGTCCGTCCGCTGCTGTGGGCCTTCGCCGTACTGGCCGTCGTGCACCTGGCGGCGCTGCTCGCCGGCGTCCCGGCCGTCGGGCAGCTCACCAAGCCCGCGCTGATGCCGGTGCTCGCCGGATACGCGCTGGCGCGCGGCGGCCCGCCGCTGCTCGCCGGTGCGCTGCTCTTCGGCTGCGGCGGCGACACCTTCCTCCAGATCGGCGGGGACCTCGCCTTCCTGGTCGGCATGGGCTCGTTCGCCGCGGGGCACGTCTGCTATCTGCTGCTCTTCGCCCGGTACGGGACGGCGCCCTGGGGCGGACGGCGGGGACGGACGGCCGCGGCCGGTGCCGCGTATGCCGTGCTGCTGGCCGGCACGGTCGTGCTCCTGTGGCCGGACCTCCCGGCGGACCTGCGGATCCCGGTCGCCGGCTACAGCCTGCTGCTCACCGCCATGGCGTTCGGCGCGCTCCGGGCGGGCCCCTGGGCCGCCGTCGGCGGGCTGCTCTTCCTGCTCTCCGACACCCTGATCGCGAGCGGTATCGCGCACTGGCCGCAGCTGCCGGGCCCACAGTTCTGGATCATGTTCACCTATGTCGCGGCCCAGTACGCGCTGGCCGAAGGGGTGTTGGCCGCCACGACCCCGCGGCCCGCACCACACCGGACGCAGGCGCCCCGGACGGCAGGCGTACCGTAACCGGGTACACCCTCCGCTGCCGGCCGAAGCGGCGGGCGACGAGCGGCTGCTGACCTGCCTGCCGGCGGTCTCCGACGTCCTGGGCACCGGCCATCACGCCGCCCTCGGCGCGGGCGTGCGGCCCGGCTCGACGGTCGCGGTGGTCGGCGACGGCGCGGTCGGCCTGTGCGGGGTGCCGGCCGCCGGGCGGCTGGGCGCCGAGCGGATCATCGCCCTCGGCCGGCACCGGGCACGTACCGATATCGCCCGGACCTTCGGCGCCACCGAGGTGGTCGCCGAGCGCGGCGAGGAGGCCGTCGCCGCGGTCCGCGAGCTGACCCGCGGCCAGGGCGCCCACGCCGTCATCGAGGCGGTCGGCACCGAGCAGTCGATGCGCACCGCGGTCGGCATCACCCGGGCCGGCGGGGCCATCGGCTGGGTCGGCGTGCCGCACGGCAGCGGCAGCGGCCTGGACATGCGCACCCTCTTCGACCGCAACATCGCCGTCCGCGGCGGTGTCGCCCCGGTCCGCAGCTACCTCCCGGAACTCCTCCCCGACGTCCGGGACGGCACCCTCGACCCCGCACCGGTCTTCGACCGCACCGTCGACCTGGCGGGCGTCCCGGACGGCTACCGCGCCATGGACGACCGCACCGCACTGAAGGTGCTGGTCAAGCCCTGATCGGCGGACCACGCAGGCGCGGGCCCGGCCGGCCGGACGGGCCGCCGCTTGAGTCTCCCTCCGTGGGAGACCCGACAGTGGACGGCATGAACGAGGACGGCACGGGCCTGCTCACCATTGGCGCGCTGGCGCGCTTGACCGGCATCCCGGTCAAGACCATCCTCCCCCGAGCTCTTGAGGAGCAGGGGGGACCCCCATCTGGTCGGACCAGGACCTGCTGCCGCCCGCCGCCCGCACCCCCGCGGGCTACCGGCTCTACGGCCCGGACGCCCCGGCCCGCCTGGAGATCGTGCGCAGTCTGCGCGACCTGGGCATCGGGCTGGCGGCGATCCGGTCCGTACTGCACCGCGAGCGCACGGTCGCCGAGACGGCGGCGCAGTGGGCGGACGCGCTGGACGCACAGATCCTCCCCCATAGCCTGAACGGCATGGGGGGACCCCCATCCTCCAGTTGCAGCGCGCCGTGCTGCGTGCGGTGGCCGCGCGGGGGAGCGCAGCAGAGGAGCTGCCGAACATGACCGAACTGGCCCGTCTGTCGGCCCGGGAACGCCGCCGGATCATCACGGACTTCGTCGAGGACGCCCTCGACGGTGTGCACGCCCCCGCCTACCGCACCGGCCTGCTGGCCGCCGTCCCCGACCTGCCCGACGACCCCACCCCCGAGCAGATCGGCGCCTGGACCGAACTGGCCGCCCTGGTCCGCGAGCCGGAACTACGGGCGGCGCTGCGGCGGCTGGCCGAGTACAGCGCGCGTACCGGGCCGGCGGCCGGGGAGGCGCCTGCCGCGGGGGAGACGGACCCGGCCGGGCGCGAGCAGGACGCCGTGCGCGTCGCGGAGCTGATGCGGCTCCGCGGAGAGGAGGCCGTCACGGCCGGCCTCGCCCCGGACTCCCCGGCCGCGGAGCCCCTCGTCGCCGAGCTGGTCGCCGCCTGGCTGCCCACCCAGGCCGG
Source organism: Streptomyces sp. MCA2 (assembly GCF_023544705.1). Taxonomy (NCBI): domain Bacteria; kingdom Bacillati; phylum Actinomycetota; class Actinomycetes; order Kitasatosporales; family Streptomycetaceae; genus Streptomyces; species Streptomyces sp. MCA2. The sequence goes on along the minus strand of NZ_JAMJFM010000088.1, from coordinate 5,003 downwards.
CACTGCCGACCCGCCCGCCGAGGACGGCCCGCAGGCCCGCGGCCGGCTGCTGGAGCAGTTGGAGACCGCCGCCGAACCGGCCGTCGAGCGCTACTGGCAGCTGCTGTGCACGGTCACCGGCCGGCCCGCTCCGCCCCGTTGGGACACCGCGGGCACCTGGACCGCGGCCGCGCTGCGCGCCCACCCCCGGCCGTACGAGCTGGACCGGTCCGCGTTCGACGGCACCGATCCGGACCGGGTGATGCACGCCTATGTGCAGGTGACCCGGGACGTCGGTGCCCTGGTCGCCGCCGTACGCCCCGAGGACCTCGGCCTGCCGACGCCGTGTGCGGGGTGGAGCGTACGCCAGCTGCTCGACCACATGGTGTGGGAGAACCTGATGGCCACCTCGATCGCCGAGGACACCCCGCGGGGCGACCACGCCGCCGACCACCTCGGCGACGACCACCGCGCGGCCTTCGCCGACTCCGTGCGCGCCGCCCTCGCCGCCTTCACCGGCAGCGGGATGCTCCAGCGCACCTACGGCCCCTACGAGGCGCCCGGCGCGATGATCGTCCAGCAGGTCGTGGTCGAACTCCTCGCACACGGCTGGGACCTGGCGCGTGCGACGGGTGCGCCGACCGGGCTGGCACCGGAGGTCGCCGAGGAGACCCTGGCGGCGGCCCGCCGGATCTACGGCGCCGCGCCGCGCACCGAGGGCAGCTCGTTCGCCCGGGAGCGCCCCGCCCCGCCCGGCGCCGGCGCAGTGGACCGGCTGGCGGCCTACCTCGGCCGCGACCCGGTCTGACGCGCGCCCTGCGAACCGCACGCCCCGTAAACCGCACGCACCGCGCGCACCGCACGGAAGAGGGCCGGGTGACTACTCACCCGGCCCTCCCGCGTCCCTCCCGTCTACCGTCCGGGAGTTACTTCTTCACCGCGTCCAGCGCGTCGACGATGCCGTAGCCGTAGTGGCCGTTGACATGCTTGGTGCCGGTGCAGGTCGCGTCACCCGTGGGGCAGCCGGGGTTGTCCGCCTGCTCCTTGAGGAGCCACTGGATCTCCTGCGGGCTGGACTTCGGGTGGGCGCTCTTGAGCAGCGCCGCCACGCCCGCGACATGCGGGGTCGCCATGGACGTACCGGCCAGGTAGGCCCAGTCGCCGCCCGGCATGGTGGAGAGGATGTTGCCGTTCTTGGCGGGCAGCTCGGGCACCTGCTTCGAGTCACCGCCCGGCGCGGCCACATCGATCTGGCCCAGGCCGTAGTTCGAGTAGTAGGACCTGAGCTTGTTGACGCCGGTCGCCGCGACCGTCACCGTGCCCGGCAGCTGGGTGGGAACGTCCCAGCAGGTCTTCGGGTTGATGGTGCGCTCGACGGGGGTGGAGTCGTTCGGGCTGGAGGCGTCGGGAAGCTGGGGCGCCGCCAGGTCGAGGTTGGAGTTGCCCGCCGCCGCGATGTTGATCGCGCCCTTGCGCTGGGCGTAGCTCGCCGCACGGCCGACCGCGTCGATGATGGCCGCCTGGTCGGCGTCATCCTTGCAGTTGAACATCCACGGGTCGACGTAGTAGCTGTTGTTGGTGACCTCGACGCTGTGATCGGCCGCGAAGACGAAGGCACACACCACGCTCTCGGCGTAGAAGAGGCTCGTCTCCGGCTCGCTGACCTTGAGGGCGGAGATCTTCACACCCGGCGCGACCCCGGCTACACCGGCGCCGTTGCGGGCCGCGGCGATCGTGCCCGCGACATGGGTGCCGTGGTAGTCCTCGTCCGGGTTCCAGGGGCGCCAGGCACCCTTGGAGGTGTCGGCCACGCCGCCCACGCAGTTGGCGGACTGCTTCGCCGAGAAGTTGGGCTTCAGATCGGGGTGGGTGTCGTCCACACCGGTGTCGATGATGGCGACGGTGACCTTCTTGCTTCCCGGGTTCACCTTCGCGGCCTTGTCGGCCTTGATGGCGGGCAGGTCCCACTGGAGCGGTTCGAGCGGCTCCTCGCCATTCGCCTTCGCCGCCTTGCCGGCCGCCATGAGCTGGGACTTCGGCAGGTCGATCTTCTGCGGCTTGCCGACGTCGGTGGTGCCCTGTGCCTTGAGCGGCGCGGTGCGGGTCGCGCCCGCCGACTGCACGCCCGGCACCGTCCGCAGGGAGGCGGCGAACTGCGGGTTGGCCGAATGGACGACGATCACGCCTATCTGCTCATGGGCGATGATCACCTTCCCTCCGGCCTTGGCTATCGCCTTCTCGACCTTGCCGACCGTGGCATGACCGGGCGTGGTGTTCACGACGTACGACAGCAGCGGGCCGTCGGCCGAGGCGGCGGCGGCCGGGGCGGAGTCCTGGGACGCGGCGGTGGCCGCGTTCGGGAGGAAACCGAGGGACGCCGTCAGAGCCAGTCCGAGCGGTACGGCCAGCGCCCGCATGCGTCTGGATCGGGGATGTGCCATGGATACTCCACATCATCCGTGAGACCGCCCGTGGCGCGGTTTGCGCACGGGCGGATGCAATGAGATGTGAAGTTATCGGCGATCACTCCTGCGCAGCAATGGAATGCGGAGAAAAAACGGGGAGAAAACCCGCCAGGAGCGTGGAATTGATAGCGCGTCAGCCGATGTCGGCACCGTTCCGGCAGGTCGGCGGGGCCGTTCAGCCGTGGCGTCGCAGTGTGGTGATGCTCAGCGGAGGCAGCGCGATCCGCGGACCGTACCAGCGGCGCACGGCCGTGGCCGCCTCCGGCCGGGGCTCCGACGGGGCGACGGCGAGCGGCGCCGGCAGCCGGATGCTGCCGTAGGGGCGCCGGCGGGGAGCGGGTGGCTGCGGGGCCTGCTGGGGCGGCGGATTCACACCGGGCTCAACGAAGCGGCCCGCATGCGGTGGCGGTCGGCGCGGGCATTCCCGGTTTCTTCTGGGATTCAACCAACGCACCCCTGTCGTATCGTCCGATGCACCTCTACCATGCGTGATCTAGATCACTTACGTGAGCTTTATTGCCGGCCCGGGCTCCACCTGCGCCGATCCGCCGGACCGGCACGGGAACCCGCCCCTTCGCGTCAGGAGATTCCGTGAGCGCCGCACCGACCCTCGACCCGGGAACGCACGAGCCGCCCGACTACATCCAGGTGCAGTCGAGTGCGGAATTCGATGAACTCCGCCGCGTGCACCGCTCGTTCGCCTTCCCGCTCACCGTCGCCTTCATCCTCTGGTACCTCGGGTACGTCCTGCTGTCGAGCTACGCCGGCGGGTTCATGGGCACCAAGGTCCTCGGCCACATCAATGTGGCGTTCGTCCTCGGCATCGGCCAGTTCGTCACGACCTTCCTCATCGCCTGGTGGTACTCCCGGCACGCCGCCGCCAAGCTCGACCCCAAGGCCGAGGCCATCAAGGCCCGTCTGGAGGGTGACGCATGAGCCCTCTCCAGCAGCCGCTCGTGTCCCAGCTCGCGGCCGGCGGCGCGAGCGAGCACCGCGCCCTGATCATCGCCCTCTTCGCGGTCTTCGTCGCCGCCACCCTCGGCATCACCGTCTGGGCCGGCCGGCAGACCAAGGGCGCGGAGGACTTCTACGCCGGCGGCCGGCAGTTCAGCGGATTCCAGAACGGCCTGGCCATCTCCGGCGACTACATGTCCGCCGCTTCCTTCCTCGGCATCGCCGGCGCCATCGCCCTCTTCGGCTACGACGGCTTCCTCTACTCCATCGGCTTCCTCGTCGCCTGGCTCGTCGCGCTGCTCCTGGTCGCCGAACCGCTGCGCAACTCCGGCCGGTTCACCATGGGCGACGTCCTCGCCTACCGGATGCGCCAGCGCCCGGTCCGTACGGCAGCCGGCACCTCCACCATCGTCGTCTCGATCTTCTACCTGCTCGCCCAGATGGCGGGCGCCGGCGCCCTGGTCACCCTGCTCCTGGGCATCACCAGCGAGGCGGGCAAGATCCTGGCCGTCGTCCTCGTCGGCATCGTGATGATCCTCTACGTCACCATCGGTGGCATGAAGGGCACCACCTGGGTCCAGATGGTCAAGGCGGTCCTGCTGATCGCCGGCACCCTGCTGATCACCTTCCTGGTGGCGCTGAAGTTCCACTTCAACCTCTCCGAACTGCTCGGCGCCGCGGCACAGAACAGCGGCAAGGGCGCGGCCTTCCTGGAGCCCGGCCTCAAGTACGGCGCCACCGCCACCTCGAAGATCGACTTCATCTCGCTGGGCCTCGCCCTCGTGCTGGGCACCGCGGGCCTGCCGCACATCCTCATCCGCTTCTACACGGTCCCCACGGCCAAGGCCGCCCGTAAGTCCGTGAACTGGGCGATCGGCATCATCGGCGTCTTCTACCTGATGACCATCGCCCTCGGCTTCGGTGCCGCGGCGCTCATCAAGCCGGAGGAGATCACCGCCGCCAACAAGGCGGGCAACACCGCTGCCGCGCAGCTCGCCGAGGTGATCGGCGGCGGTGCCGGATCCACTGGGGGCGCGGTGCTGCTCGCCGTCATCTCCGCGGTCGCCTTCGCGACGATCCTGGCGGTGGTCGCCGGTCTCACCCTCGCCTCGTCCTCGTCCTTCGCCCACGACATCTACGTCAATGTCATCCGCAAGAACCAGGCCACCGAGAAGCAGGAGGTCGGCGCGGCCCGCTGGGCGACCGTCTGCATCGGTGCCGTCGCCATCGTCCTGGGCGTCTTCGCCCGCGGTCTGAACGTCGCGGGCCTGGTGGCGCTCGCCTTCGCGGTCGCCGCCTCCGCCAACCTCCCGACCCTCCTCTACAGCCTGTTCTGGAAGCGCTTCACCACCCAGGGCGCCCTGTGGTCCATCTACGGAGGCCTCCTCTCCTCCGTCCTCCTGGTCCTCTTCTCCCCGGTCGTCTCCGGCAAGGAGACCTCGATGTTCCCCGGCGCCGACTTCGACGTCTTCCCGCTGGAGAACCCGGGCCTGATCTCCATCCCGCTGGGCTTCCTGCTCGGCTGGCTGGGATCGCTGCTGTCCAAGGAGGAGCCGGACGTCCAGAAGTACGCCGAGCTGGAGGTCCGCTCGCTGACCGGGACCG
>NZ_JAMJFM010000087.1:0-27006 GCF_023544705.1 Streptomyces sp. MCA2 | reverse complement strand
CCCACGTCCACGTCCGCCCTCGTCGGTGTCCGCCTCCGCGGAACAGACTCAGCAGCGTTAGAACAGGCTCAGCAGCGCTTCCGCCGGGTCCACCGCCGCCGACTCCCCGTCCGGCAGCGCGAGTTCGAACCACACGGTCTTGCCGCGCGGGGTACGGCGGCTGCCCCAGCCCTGGCTCAGCAGACCGACCAGCTGGAGCCCGCGGCCGCCCTCGTCGGTGTCCCGGGCGCGGCGGCGGCGGGGCTGGGCGAGGTCGGCGTCCCAGACCTCGCAGACCAGGGTGCGGTCCAGCAGCAGCCGCAGCCGGATCTCGCCGTGGCCGTGCCGTAGCGCATTGGTCACCAGCTCGCTGACCAGCAGCTCCGTGGTGTCGACCAGGTCCTGGAGGCCCCAGTCCGTCAGCTGGTCACGGGCGAGTTCGCGGGCGCGGGCCACCGAACGGGCCTCCGGCGCCAGACTCCAGTCGCCCACCGCGTCCTTGGGCAGCCCGTGCACCCGCGCCATCAGCAGCGCGATGTCGTCCTCGCCGTGCGAGGTGTCCATGGCGCTCAGGACCTGGTCGCAGGCGTCCTCCAGCGGACGGTCGGCGCCCGAGAGGGCCGTCCGGAACGCCTGGAGCCCCTCGTCCAGCGGATGGTGGCGGGACTCCACCAGGCCGTCGGTGTAGAGCGCCAGCAGCGCACCGTCCGGCAGCTCGACCTCGATCTCCTCGAACGGTTCGCCGCCGACGCCCAGCGGCATCCCCGGCGGGACGTCGAGCAGCAGCGCGTCCTCGCCGTCCTCGACCAGCACCGGCGGCAGATGCCCGGCGTTGGCGAACGTACAGCGCCGGGTGATCGGGTCGTAGACGGCGTAGACGCAGGTGGCGAGGTAGACCTCGGAGAGGTCGGCGGTGCGGGCGGAGCGCCGCGGCTCCCCCGTGCCCTCGGACCGGCTGCGGGCGGAGCGCGCGCTGGACGACCGGCCCTCGCCGTCGCCGCCGAGCCCGCGGGCGATCTCGTCGAGCGCCGAGAGCACCTCGGCGGGCTCCAGGTCCAGCAGCGCCAGGGTCCGTACCGCGGTGCGCAGTTCTCCCATCGCCACGGCGGCGCGCAGCCCGCGTCCCATGACATCGCCGACGACCAGCGCCGTACGGTGGCCCGGGAGTTCGATGACATCGAACCAGTCGCCGCCGACCTCGGTGGCGGTGGTGCCGGGCAGATAGCGGCAGGCGATGTCCAGACCGGCGGCCTCGGGGTCGCCGGGCGGCAGCAGGCTGCGCTGCAATATGAGTGCGCGTTCGTGCTCACGGCGGTAGAGGCGGGCGTTGTCGATACAGACCGCGGCGCGCGCGGCCAGCTCGACGGCCAGCGCGGTGTCCCGCTCCCCGAACGGCTCGCTGCCCTTCGTACGGGAGAACTGCACCAGTCCGACGACGGTGTCCCTGGCGACCATCGGGACGGCGAGGGTGGAGTGCACCACCGCGCCCAGCTCCGGCCCGTCGTCGCTCTCCCGGCCCGGGATGATCTGGGCGTGGGCGGTCCGCAGGGCGCCCGCGCAGGGGGAGTTGAAGGGGTAGCGGTGGACGGCGCCGACCGCGACCGCGCCCGGTGCGTCGCCGGGGGCGGTGGGGAGCGGGGCGTCCGACACGGCACTGGCGAAGGCGACCCGGCGCAGCTCCGCGCTGCCGTCGCTCATGCCGGGCGGAGCCTCGTCGCCCGACAGCAGGCCCTGGTAGAGGTCCACCGAGGCCAGATCGCAGAACTGCGGTACGGCCACGTCCAGCAGAGTGCGGGCGGTGGTCTCCAGATCCAGGGAGTTGCCTATCCGGGCGCCGGCTTCGTTGAGCAGGGCGAGGTTACGGCGGGCGCTGGCGGCCTCGCGCTCCGCCCGCCGACGGCCGGTCACATCCGCGGCGAGCGCGGCGACACCGATCGGGCGGCCGCTGGCGCCGTGCAGCCGGTAGAGCGACACCGACCAGCGGCGGCGGTCCTCCTCGCCGGGCGCCATGCCGACCAACTGCATTTCGGTGACCGGCTCTCCGGTCTCCAGGACGCGGCGCAGCGCGGCGGTCATCCGCTCGGCCTCGGAGCGCGGCAGGAAGTCGTGCGGACCGCAGCCGCGGTACTTGCTCGCCGGGCCGCCGAAGACCGTGGCGAACCGTTCGTTGACCCGCAGCAGCCGCAGATCCGTGCCGAACAGGGTGAAACCCATGGGAGATTGACCGAAAACGGCCTGCGAGGCGGCGAGGTCGGTCTCGATGCCGCGCAGCGCCCGGACATCGACGACGAGACAGACCGCGGCCCGTTCACCGTTCTCGTCGCGCGAGGGCATCACATAGATCTCGGCGAGCCCGTCGGCGTCCCCGCCCTCTTCCCTGCGGTAGGGCACCAGGCCGGTCCACTCCCGGCCGTCGAGGATCTCGGACACCTTGCGGCGGCTGGTCGCCCGCAACTCACGGGGGACGAAGGCCTCGACGGGGTCCTTGCCGAGGGCGTAGCGGGCGGGGATGCCGAGCATGTGCTCCGCCCGCTCGCTCCACTGGTCGATCCGCCCGTCGGGCCCGAGCGAGAAGGAGGCCACGCGGATGTAGTCATAGATCGACCCGGGCCGGCTGCTCTGCCATATGGGCGGGCCTTGCAGCTCGCGCGCGCGCGGAAGGGCACCTGGTTCACCGGGGCCGTCCGCACCGCCCTGACCATCGGCCTGCGCGGGTTCTGCCCCGCCAGATGACATCTCGCTCACGAGCCCCGTCCCCTCCAGCTCATCGTGCCCGGACCGGACCCGCCTGAGTATCCAGCACCTCGGCTATCCGGAACACGGTCTTCACGATCACAGCACAGTCTCGATCGCAGCCCATCTACAGAATGTCGATGAATTGGCAACGATCAGTACCCCACCTCTCTCCTAACCAGCCACCGAGAGCTCGAACCACACTGTCTTGCCACTCTTTCCGCGACGGGTCCCCCAGCGCCGCGAACTGCATGCGACCAGCTGCAATCCACGGCCCCCCTCGTCGTCGGGAGCGGCGTCGCGCTCCTGCGGCGGATCGGGCAGCGGATCGGAGACCTCGACGAGCAGCCCGTCGGTGTTCAGCAGCACCATACGGACTCCGATCGGCCCGCTGGCGTGACGCAGGGAGTTGGTGACGAGCTCGCTCACGAGTAGTACGGCCATATCGGCGGCGCCGTTCAGCCCCCAGTCGATCAGCACCCGCCGGACCGCCGTGCGGGCCGTGCGCACCGCCCCGGGGTCGGCCGGAAAGCTCCATTCGGCCGTGGGTGCACCGGAGGCCTTGCCGCGCCTGCGGACGTTCCCGGAGCCCGGCTCCGGGACCCCTGCCGCTGCGCTGTCGCTCACGCCGATCACATCCCAGCCCGATGGCATCCCCGTCCCCTTGCCTACACCGAAGGGGTCAATCTGGACATACCCGATATCCATGCCTCAGTACCGCTTGCAACGGTGCACTGTGGCACAAATGAAACATATCGGCGCGCCGGGGTGAGGCAGCCAAGACGGCGGACAGGGATGTGCGCTGAAGGTGTCCGTACGGGCAGGGGGCGCGTACGGACCGGTGCGGACGCCGTACGGGCCGGTGCGGACGCTGTACGGGCCGATGCGGACGCCGTACGGGCCGGTGCGGCGGCTACGGCCGTACGCTCGGCGCCCCGGCCGTCGTCGCCAGCCGGCGCATCGCCTCGGCGACCGCCGGGCGGTCCTGGTCCAGCCAGTCGACCTGGGACTCCTCGCCGGGCAGCAGCCAGCGCAGCTCGTCGTGATCCTGGAGGGGCCGCGGCACCCCGGACACCAGCCGGGCCGTCCACACCTGGAGGACATAGCCGGGCCGCAGCACCCACTCGCCCGGAATCCGCTCCAGGGCGGCCGCCTCGACACCCAGCTCCTCGCGCAGCTCTCGCTCCAGCGCCTGCTCGGGTCTCTCGCCGTCCTCCACCTTGCCGCCGGGCAGCTCCCAGCGGCCGGCCAGCGCGGGCGGTGCGCTGCGCCGTGCGGCCAGCAGCCGCCCGCGCTCGCACACCGCTCCGCCCACCACTACGCGCACGGTCGTCATGCGCGGCAGCCTACGTCCCCCGCCCTCGTCCCGCTTCCCGCCGGCCGTCCCTCAGGTCGTCGCCCGATCGGCCTTTTCGACCACATAAAGCTGCTGGTGGCCCCGCGTTTCGAGCCGGGTGGCCACCCGCTCCGCCTCCGCCCGGGTGGCATAGCGGCCCACGCGATACCGGTTGCCACCTTCGTCCTGGCGGATGACGAGCCAGGGGAGCACCGCTCCACCCTCGGTCATTGCGCCCCTCCGTCCGCCGCGTAGCGCGCCGTCGCACGCCCCTGGTCTGCTGATGCCGAAATCGCAATCCGCATATGCCCGACCCTACGCCCGACCTTCACTCAGCGGATATGGATTTACACAAAGAGGTACCGAACCGGCCACCCGCGGGCCCCCGGCGTACCGGAAGCGGCCCGCGAGTGGCCGGTGGGCCCGAGAGACGCTCGGGCAACGGATGGAGCGGAGCGGGCTCAGGCGCCGACGGGCGCCTTGGCCGCTTCGGTCTCCGCGGCGTCGTCCTCGTCCGCCGCCTGGAGCTCGGCCTCGGCCTGGAGCAGTGTCGGGTTACGCCAGGAGCTGCGCACACCCCAGTAGTAGAAGGCGAGGCCGATCGCCGCGACCACGAGGATGTCCCAGCCCTCCGGCAGATAGCCCTTGCCGCCGAAGTCCTTGCCGCCCATGTACGAGACAGCGGCCATGACCAGCAGATACGCCACCATCCAGGCACCGGCCTTGAGGTGCGGACGCAGCTGGGCCCACGGCTTGCGGCCCTGGGTCAGCGGCTTGCCGATCTCGTACCAGGCCCAGACCGGCAGTCCGACGGCCATGATCAGGATGACCTTGCCGGTGAGCGGCCAGCGGCCCCAGTACAGGACCAGCGAGCCGAAGATCATCGCGATCGGCGCGATGACCGGCATCGCCCGCAGCTGGACCGGGCGCTTGAGGTCCGGGGACAGCCGGCGCAGCGACATCACCGCGACCGGTCCGGTGATGTACGAGATGACCGTGGCGACCGAGACGATCTCGGCGAGCGAGCCCCAGCCGCGGAAGACGGCGAGGAACAGGAAGGCGATCACGAGGTTGAGCAGCAGCGCCGGACGCGGCACACCGGTCTTCTTGTCCACCTTGCCGAAGATGCCGGGCAGATGGCCGTTCTCCTGCACGCCGTGGATCATGCGCGAGGTGGTGGCCGCGTAGATCATGCCCGTACCGGACGGCGACACAAAGGCGTCCGCGTACAGCAGCAGCGCCAGCCAGTTCAGGCCCCAGGCCACCGCGAGGTCGGCGAGCGGCGAGTTGAAGCCGAGACCGGCCCAGCCGCCGCCGGCGGCGAGCTTGTCGCCGGGCACCGCCATCAGGAACGCGACCTGAAGCGCGACATAGATGACCAGCGCGATCACGATCGACCAGACGACGGCCTTCGGGAGCGACTTGCCGGGGTTGCGGGCCTCACCGGCCATGTTCAGCGGGGACTGGAAGCCGTTGTAGGCCCAGACGATGCCGGAGACCGCGACGGCGGTGAAGACCGAGCTCCAGCCGTTCGGCGTGAAGCCGCCGTGGTGGACGATGTTGCTCGTGTCGAAGTGCGCGAACATCAGCGCGCTCGCGGTCAGCACCGGGACGACGACCTTGAAGATCGTGATCGCGGTGTTGGTCTTCGCGAACAGCGAGATCGCAAACCAGTTGAGGAAGAAGTAGAAGATCAGCAGGACGCTGGCGAGCCCGACGCCGGTGCCGGTCAGCTCCTTGCCGTCGTAGAGCGCATGCGTCCAGCCGAAGTCCCAGGAACTCATGTACTGGACGGAGGCGGTGGCCTCACCCGGGATGACCGAGACGATCGCGATCCAGTTCGCCCAGGCCGCGAGGTATCCGGCGAGCGAGCCGTGCGAGTACTGGCCGTAGCGGACCATGCCGCCGGCCTTCGGGAACATCGATCCGAGCTCGGTGTAGGTGAGCGCGATCGTGAGAGCGACGAGCGCTCCGATGATCCAGGCGAGGATCGCGGCCGGGCCGGCGATGGCAGCGGCGCGTTCGGCCCCGAAGAGCCAGCCGGAGCCGATGATGGACCCGAGACCCGTGGCGGTCAGGGCGATGGTCCCGAGGGACCGACGGTAATTCGAGTGCGAGCCCTGCTCCGCGCTCGGGGTCTTCGTCGTGCTCACGTGCTTGGTCTCCTGGTCTTCCCCCGTGCCGTGCACAAACTTCGCCATCGTAAGAGCGAATCGGATGGTCGACTTCCCACAGCTGCCCGAAAATCCCGCCCAGTTGAGGCTGTGTGAGGTTTCCCACGCCAAGATCCAGCCACCATTTGCCCATCAAAGGGGGCAAATGGGACGTCACCCCGAGAACCATGGCCGACCACAGGGCGTCTGGCGCACGCGCGGAGGGATGGGGAGAAGACCGGCCGGCTACTTCACGGGGAGGTGGTACGCGACCCGGTAACGGTCCGCGAGGGTGACCACATCGGCCGTCTCGACGGGCCTGCCGCCCGCGTAATACGTCCGCGAAACGACCAGCACCGCATGCCCCGGCACCCCGCCCAGCGTCATGGCCTCCTCCGCCAGCGCCGGCCGCGCCCCGACCTCCTCGACGACGTTGTCCACCACCACATCGATGGCCGCCATCCGCTCGACCACCCCGCGCCCCGCCAACGGCCCCTCCTCCGGGAGCATCACCGGCGTCCGCCCCGTCACCTCCAGGGGTTCCCAGGAGGTCGAGAGCATCGACGGCTCACCCTCCGCCCGGAAGACATAGCGCGTCCGCATCGCCTTGGCGCCCTGCGGGATGCGCAGCCGGGCCGCGATCACCGGACCGGCCGGCTCCTGCTCGCTGTGGGACTCCCAGGTGCCCCGCACGCGTTCGTCCGTCTGCTCCTGCCGGAACGGCGTACAGCCGCCCGCCGAATGGAATCCGACGCGGGCGATACGGCGCGGGACGGGCTGCTCGCGCACATAGGTGCCCGACCCCGAGCGGCCCTCGACCAGCCCCTCGGCCATCAGGACCTTGCGCGCCTCCAGGGCGACGGTGTCGGAGACGCCGTATTCCTCTCGGATGCGCGCCTGAGAGGGGAGACGGGTGTGCGGCGGCAGCACCCCGTCGACGATCTTCTGGCGCAGGTCGCCGGCGACGCGAAGGTACGCGGGCTGCTCACCGAAAGGCACGTGCCCCTCCCAACAGCTTGACAGTCAGCAACAGCGTGGCAACCGCGTGTTGCCGACCGCAAGCTTGGGCCAGGTATTCACCTGATGTGATGAAACCCAGCTCAGCCCGTGTAAACGAGCGAGAACCGGCACCGGAGGCCCTCACACCCCCACCCCGCGCCACCCCACCCCCTCTTTCCACCCGGTAGCCAACTCCCATGCATGTCACGATCGAAAAGGGAGCACGATCCAAGACGACGCCCGCCACCACACCCGGCAGGCGGAAGACGGCACCCGGACCCGGACCCGGCACCCGGACCCGGAAAAGCGGGACACCGAAGCGCGGGACGCTGGACGCGCAGGACGCGCAGGACGCGCAGGACGCGGAAACGCAGGACGCGGAATCAGGACGGGAAGGAAGGGACCCCATGCCCGCCGAACCCCACCTCTCCCCCATGCCCAGGGACTGGCAGCGGGCGCTCGCCGTCGTCGCCCACCCCGACGACCTCGAATACGGCGCCGCGGCCGCCATCGCCGAATGGACCGACGCCGGACGCGAGGTCAGCTACCTGCTGGTCACCCGCGGTGAGGCGGGCATCGACGGGCTCCCGCCGGCCGAGTCCGCCACGATCCGCGAGGCCGAGCAACGGGCCGGCGCCGCGCTGGTCGGCGTCCACACCGTCGAGTTCCTCGACCAGCATCACGACGGCGTCATCGAGCCCGGCCGGGCGCTGCGCCGCGACCTGTCCGCGGCCATCCGGCGCCACCGCCCCGAGCTGCTGCTCACCCTCAACCACCACGACACCTGGGACGGCGGCCACTGGAACAGCCCGGACCACCGGGTGGTCGGCCGCGCCGTCCTGGACGCGGCGGGCGACGCCGGCAACCGCTGGATCTTCCCCGAGCTCGCCGGCGCGATGGGCCTGGCGCCCTGGAACGGTGTCCGCTGGGTGGCCGTGGCCGGCTCCCCGTACCCCACACACGCCGCCGAGGTCGGCCCCGGCATCGACCGCGCGGTCGCCTCACTGGCGGCCCACGGCGCGTACATCAGAGGCCTGCGCGGCACCGAACAGGACCCACACGCCTACGCCCACACCTTCATCGAGCAGATGCTCCGCGCCGGCGGCGACCGCTACCGGGGCCGCCCGGCCACGCTCTTCCAGCTCTTTCCGCGCTAGGGGTGCCCGCCGGGAGGTGGCCGGTCCGTCTGGCGCCCCCGGGTTCGCCGGAGACCTTCGGCAATGTGCTGCCCACCGCCGATACCGCGGCGATATGCCCCCTCCATAGCGTCTTGTCGTCAACGCAACACCACCACCACGAAGGGACGTTGCGACATGCGCAAGCTCATGGCCGCCACCGCGGCCGCCGGCGCCGTACTCATGATCGGCGCCACCGCGAGCACCGCCACCGCAGCCGCCTCATCCGACCCGTACACCAAGCCCTGGAACGAGAGCGTCGCCGGAGCGCAGAGCTCCGGCACGATGACGACCGTCTGGGGGGACGAGGGCGGCGCGGTGACGGCCAAGGGCAAGCTGACCGTCACCGCCGCGAAGGGCTGTTACACCATCTCGGTCGGTGTCGGTTTCATAGGCAAGCCGAGGGGCCCGCAGATCTGGCACAAGTCCCCGCAGAAGCAGTGCGGTCCCGGCACGCTGGACATCACCGCCACCATCGGCCCCGCCTCGTACTGGGACGGCCCCTGGGTCACCATCTGCAAGGACGGCGACACGAGCCGGGCCTGCAAGTAATGACGCTCCGGCCGGACGGTCCGTCACCGGCCCGCCCGGCCTGAGGAATCGGGGCCCGGGTCCGCCCCGGGCCCTCGGTCCCTCCGGCCGCGCGCCGTAGCGGATGACGTGCAGCCGACCGGGCCGCTTCTGTGGGCCGTCGGTGGCACAGCGGACGCTGCCCGCTTGCGCCTCCCGTCCAGCTCCCCCACCGCGCTGAACAATCGCCCGGGCCAGGACATACGCACGCGTCTCAGCTGACTGAGGGGAACGACCGATGGACGGAGCGGAACATCCAGGTCGCAGGGCTCTGCTCGCCGGCGGGTTTGTCGTCGCCACGGCCGCACTCACGGGGTGCTCGTCGACGCGCTCGGCCCCGGTGCCGGCCGGCGCTTCGCCGCTGGCGCGGCAGGCTTCACCGCAATCGCGGCCGACCACGCCCGCAGCGGCCTTCACGCGGCTGATGGACGGCAACAAGCGCTGGGTGAGCGGGGACCTCCAGCACCCCGACCGTGACCCGGACCGGCGCGAGTTCGTGGCCCAGAAACAGGAGCCCTTCGGGTCGGTCCTCGCGTGCATCGACTCCCGGGTGCCGCCTGAGCTCCTCTTCGACACCGGGCTGGGCGACCTCTACGTGATGCGCACGGGCGGCGAGGCGGTCGGCCCGGTGGTCACGGGTTCCGTGGAGTACGGGCCCCTGACCAGTGGCACACCGCTCATCGTGGTCCTCGGCCACCAGCGTTGCGGCGCCGTCGAGGCGGCCTACAAGTCGCTCCGTGACGACAAACCGCTGCCCGGCAACCTGGAGTCGATCGCCAAGGCCCTGCGCCCGGCCTACCAGGAGACGGTCCGGCAGGGCGGCCCCGACCCGGTCGACCGCATGGCCCGCGCCCAGGTCACCCTGACCGCGGCCGACCTGCGCTCCAACGACGCCCTGGCCCCCCTCGTGAAAAAGGGCAGCCTCGCCGTGATCGGCGCCTACTACTCGCTCGACACCGGCAAGGTCGAAGTCCTGTCCGGCGCGCCGTACTAACCGCCCGGACGGGGCGGACGTGCGTCTGGTGGGGCCGCCCCCGGGTGTGAACGGAGCCGCCCCTTGAAGCTCCCCGCCACGGAGGGCCGCCACCACGTCGACATTGAACACGGAAGGGGCCGGGCTCCGTTGAGCCCGGCCCCTTCCGGCGTGCACATGTACCGGACAGCCTCACGCGCGGAGCGCACCGCTCACACGTTGAAGCGGAACTCCACCACGTCCCCGTCCTGCATCACATAGTCCTTGCCCTCCATGCGGGCCTTTCCGGCTGCGCGGGCCTCGGCTACCGAGCCGGTTTCGACGAGGTCGGCGAAGGAGATGACCTCGGCCTTGATGAAGCCCTTTTGGAAGTCGGTGTGGATGACGCCGGCGGCCTCGGGGGCGGTGGCGCCCTTCTTGATGGTCCAGGCCCGGGTTTCCTTGGGGCCGGCCGTCAGGTAGGTCTGGAGGCCGAGGGTGTTGAAGCCGACGTGCGCGAGGGTGGCCAGGCCGGGCTCCTCCTGGCCGACGGACTGGAGGAGTTCCAGGGCCTCGTCCTCGTCCAGCTCGGCGAGGTCGGCCTCCAGCTTGGCGTTCAGGAAGATCGCCTCGGCCGGCGCGACGAGGGCGCGCTGCTCGTTCTTGAAGTCCTCGTCGGTCAGCTCGTCCTCGTCGACGTTGAAGACGTAGAGGAAGGGCTTGGTGGTGAGGAGGTGGAGGTCGTGCAGCAGCTCCTCGTTGCCGGAGCCCTGGACGATTCCCGCGGCGAAGAGCGTCTCGCCCTTCTCCAGGATCGCCTTGGCCTCCTCGACCGCCTTGACCTTCGGGGCGATGTCCTTCTTGATGCGCGACTCCTTCTGGAGGCGCGGCAGGACCTTCTCGATGGTCTGGAGGTCGGCGAGGATCAGCTCGGTGTTGATCGTCTCGATGTCGCTCTTGGGCGAGATCTTGCCGTCGACGTGGACGACGTTCTCGTCCTTGAAGGCGCGGATGACCTGGCAGATCGCATCGGACTCGCGGATGTTCGCGAGGAACTTGTTGCCCAGGCCCTCACCCTCGGAGGCGCCGCGGACGATGCCCGCGATGTCGACGAAGTCGACGGTGGCCGGGAGGACCTTCTGGGAGGAGAAGATCTCCGCCAGCTTGGCCAGCCGCGGGTCGGGGACGCCGACGACGCCGACATTCGGCTCGATGGTGGCGAACGGGTAGTTGGCCGCCAGCACGTCGTTCTTGGTCAGGGCATTGAACATGGTCGACTTGCCGACATTCGGCAGACCGACGATTCCGATCGTGAGCGACACGTGGCGACTCGACTTCCGAGCGAGAGGTGGTGGGGTGGGCACGGTCCCGGAGGGCCGATCCACCAGTCTACGGGGCGGCCGGGCCCGTGCCGCCGCCACCGGGACCGGCCGCACCCCGCCCGGCCCCCGGGCCCGGGAGATTCGGCCCCGAAGCTCGGCCCAATGCGCGTGTCCCGTAACCGGTTAATCCCACTTAGCGGCCTACCGTTGACGAGTGGAGCAACACGAAGCGCGCACCCCCCAGCACAGCCCGCCGCGGTCCGCCCGTCCGCCCGCGGGCCAGGACGCCCGGCTCCCGCGCCCCGCGGAGGCAGTGGCCCCCGATCCCGACGACGACTTCCTCACCGCGATGCGGGCCTCCGGGTTCGCGTCCGTACCGGCGTCCGCACCCGCGGTCGTCCATGCCGCGGCGCGCGGTCCGGCGCAGGCCGGGCCCGCCCGTGCGCCTGCCAGGGCTCCCGCGCCCGCGGCCCCGGGGCGCGCCCCGGCCCCGCCGCGGGGCATGGAGTCCTCGACCGTCTACCGGGCGCGGCCGCAGCGCCCCGCCCTGCCCGCCGCGGCGCCCGCCCTGCGGCGCCGGATGCCCGCGGCCAAGCTCACCGGTCTGGGCTGCTGGCTGCTGGCGACGGTGGCGCTGCTGGCCTTCGCCTTTCTGGACCGGCTGCTGTTCGGCGGCGCACCGGCCGCGTACGGCGTCTGCTATCTGCTGGTGGGCGTCGCCGCGGCGCTGTGGGTCAGGCCGTACGACCTGGTCATTGCGCCGGTCACGCTGCCGATCGCGTTCACGCTCGGTGCGCTGCCCCTCCAGCACGGCGCGGACGGGTTCGACGGGCTGCTGATGGGCGTCTTCACCGTGCTCGCGCTGAACGCGGGCTGGCTCTATGCCGGCACGCTGATCTGCGCCCTGCTCGCGATCGTCCGCCGGGTGCTGGTCATCGCCCGACGTCGGGCCAGCCGACCGGCGAGTCGACCGCAGAGCGGACCGCACGGTCAGCAGGAGCGGCCGCCGGCGCGGACGGCCGACCGGGGGCGGCCGCGGCCGGGGAACCGTCCACGGCAGGTGGCTCGCCAGCCCGAGCGGCGTACGCAGCCATCGCGGCCCCCACAATCCCCGCGTTGTTCTGAAGCTGAGCCGGCACGATCTCCGCGCTGATGTGCTCGATCAGCGGCAGGAACTTCTCCGCCTTGCGGCTCACCCCGCCGCCGATCACGAACAGCTCGGGCGAGAAGAGCATCTCCACATGGGCGAGGTACTTCTGGACCCGGTGGGCCCAGTGCTGCCAGCTCAGCTCCTCGTCCTCCTTGGCCTTGGTGGAGGCGCGCTTCTCGGCGTCGTGGCCGTGCAGCTCCAGATGGCCGAGCTCGGTGTTGGGCACGAGACGGCCGTCGGTGAAGACGGCGCTGCCGATACCGGTGCCGAGGGTGAGCACGATGACCGTGCCGGTCCGGCCGGCGCCCGCGCCGAAGCGCATTTCGGCCAGGCCGGCCGCGTCCGCGTCATTGAGCAGCGTGACGGGGCTGCCGCCGGACTCGCCGCACAGCCGCGTGGTCAGCAGGGAGGCGGCGTCGAGGCCGATCCAGCCCTTGTCGACGTTGGCGGCCGTACGGGTCGTCCCGCCGGTGACGACACCGGGGAAGGTCGCCCCGACCGGCCCCGACCACCCGAAGTGGTCCACGACCTCTCTGACGCCGTCGGCGACCGCATCCGGGGTGGCTGGATGCGGGGTCAGCACCTTGTAGCGCTCCTCCGCGAGGCCGCCGCGCTCCAGATCCACCGGGGCACCCTTGATGCCCGATCCACCGATGTCCACACCGAAGACCTTCATGGGGAAAGGCTAGGCGTCGACGGGGCCGCTCGCCCCCGGGATGGAACGACCGGAGGACCCGACGGCGAAGCGGCAGCGGCGGGGGTCAGCCCTCGGTGGCCGCCTGGGCCTCGGCGCGCAGATCGCGGCGGAGCTCCTTGGGCAGCGAGAAGTGGATGGACTCCTCGGCGGCCGTGATGGTCTCGACGTCCTCGTAGCCGCGCTGGGCCAGATAGTCCAGGACGCCGTGGACGAGGATCTCGGGGACGGACGCGCCGGAGGTGACACCGACCGTGCCCACGCCCTCCAGCCAGGCCTCGTCGATCTCGTCCGCGTAGTCGACCAGATGGGCGTCGCGGGCGCCGGCGCCCAGTGCGACCTCGACGAGGCGCACGGAGTTCGAGGAGTTCTTGGAGCCGACGACGATGACGAGGTCGGCCTCGGCACCCATCTGCTTCACCGCGATCTGGCGGTTCTGGGTGGCGTAGCAGATGTCGTCGCTGGGCGGCGAGAGGAGGTTGGGGTAGCGGCCCTTGAGCGCGTCGACCGTCTCCATCGTCTCGTCGACCGAGAGCGTGGTCTGGGAGAGCCAGACGACCTTCTCCGGGTCGCGGACCTCGACATTGGCGACGTCGTCGGGACCGTCGACGAGGGTGATGTGCTCGGGCGCCTCACCGCTGGTGCCGACGACCTCTTCGTGGCCCTCGTGGCCGATCAGGAGGATGTCGTAGTCCTCCTTGGCGTAGCGGACGGCTTCCTTGTGGACCTTGGTGACCAGCGGGCAGGTGGCGTCGATGGTGGCGAGCTTGCCGCGCTTGGCTTCTTCGTGGACGACCGGGGCGACGCCGTGCGCCGAGAAGATGACGATGTTGCCCTCGGGCACCTCTTCCGTCT
Organism: Streptomyces sp. MCA2; assembly: GCF_023544705.1. NCBI lineage: Bacteria > Bacillati > Actinomycetota > Actinomycetes > Kitasatosporales > Streptomycetaceae > Streptomyces > Streptomyces sp. MCA2. The sequence goes on along the minus strand of NZ_JAMJFM010000087.1, from coordinate 13,088 downwards.
CGTCGACGAAGATGGCGCCCTTCTTCTCGAGGGTTTTCACGACGTACTTGTTGTGCACGATCTCGTGGCGTACGTAGACGGGGGCACCGTACTGCTCAAGGGCCTTCTCGACGGCGATCACGGCGCGGTCGACGCCCGCGCAGTAGCCCCGGGGGGCGGCGAGCAGGACCTTGCGCTGGTCGCGCGGAGCGTCTTCGCCCGGGGTGGCAGCGGGCGTCGGGCTGGGCGAGGAAGTCATGCGTCCCATCGTAAAGCCGTGGCCCTGCCGGGGAGATCGCGCCTTTGTCCCAGACTGAGGACGGCACGGAGCGAGGAGGCAGGATGCCGGGCACGATCGGCGGCACGGGCGGCCAGGGAGCGGGCGGCGACGCGGTCCCCGCCGCCGACGGGGGCGGGCGCACCGGCGCCCCCGGCGGGCTGCGGCGGACGCTGACCTTCCGGGACCTGATCGTCTACGGGCTGCTGTTCATCGCCCCGATGGCGCCGGTCGGGATCTTCGGCACCCTCCAGGCCACGTCGCACGGCGCGATCACCCTCGTCTACCTCGTCGCGACGGTCGCGATGGCGTTCACCGCGTACTCGTACGCCCAGATGGTGCGGGTCGCCCCGCAGGCCGGGTCGGTCTACACGTACGCCCGGGTGGGGCTGGGCGAGGGCGCGGGTTTTGTCGCCGGATGGATGGCGATGCTGGACTATCTGCTGATTCCAGCGGTGGCGTACCTGTTCTCCGGGATCGCGCTGCATGCGCTGGTGCCGTCCGTGCACCAGTGGGTGTGGACGGCGCTGGCGGTGGCCGTGACCACGCTGCTGAACCTGTGGGGCGTACGGACCGCGGCCCGGGTCGGCTTCGCGGTGCTGGCCATGGAGATCGTGGTGCTCGCGGTGTTCGTGGTGTCGGCGGTCGTCGAGCTGATCGCGCACGGGGCGCCGCGCGGCTGGGCCGTGCCGCTGACCGGTGAGGGCGGTTTCGCGGTCGGTGCGGTGCCGGCCGCGGTGTCGGTGGCGGTGCTCTCCTACCTGGGCTTCGACGCGATCGCGTCGTTCGCCGAGGAGGCCGCGGGCCCGGCGGTCACCGGGAGGGGCGGCCGGAGGCCCGGCGGGCCGGACCGGGTGGCGCGGGCGGTGCTCACCTGTCTGGTGGTGGCCGGTGTGCTGTTCGCCGTGCAGACGTATCTGGCGGCGCTGCTGATGCCGATGAGCGCGGCGGAGCTGGCGGCCCGGCCCGGGGAGCAGGGCGGCGCCTTCTACGCCACGGTCGATGCGGCGGTGGGCGGCTGGCTGCGTGATCTGGTGGCGGTGAGCAAGGCGGTCGGCGCGGCGTTCGCGGCGCTGGCGGGGCAGGCGGCGGCCGCCCGGCTGCTGTTCGCGATGGCCCGGGACCGGCGGCTGCCGGGGGCGATGTCGAAGGTGGACGCGGGCAGCGGGGTACCGCGCAGGGCGCTGCTGGGGGCGGCCCTGGTGACGCTGGTGGCGGCGGTGTGGGCGGCCCGCAGGGACGACGGGCTGGAGCAGTTGTCGTCGGTCGTGAACGTGGGGGCGCTGACCGCGTTCGGGCTGCTGCACGCGGCGGTGATCGGCTGCTTCTGGATCCGCCGGGCGGGCGGGCCGCCGAGCGTGCTGCGGCATCTGGTGGTGCCGTTGCTGGGGCTGGCGGTGGTAGTCGCGGTGATCGTCGAGGCCGCCGGCGCCGCCCAGGCCGTGGGCGGCGCCTGGCTGGTGGTGGGGCTGGTGGTGCTGGTGGTGCAGTACCGGGGACGGGCGGGGGCGGGCGGATTGCAGGGCTGACGGGCGGGGGCGCGGGCCGAGCGCGGGTGGGCTGGAGAAGGAGCCGACGGGCGCGGCGAGGGCCGGCGCGGGTGGGGCCGGGGAAGCTGTGCGGGCCGGTGGATGCCACGGCGGAGCCGCTCGCCCGGCCGTCGCCCGTCCGGCCCACGCACCGCAGGAGCGCCGCCACTGTCAGTGCCCGCCGTTAGTCTCGCTCGTATGGCTGTTTCTACGTCCCCGGAAACGCCGATCCCGGTCGGCGAGGTGTCCCGGCTCATCGGCGGTTGGATCGACCGGCTCGGCGCGGTGTGGGTCGAGGGGCAGATCACCCAGCTCTCGCGGCGCCCCGGAGCGGGCGTGGTCTTTCTGACGCTGCGTGACCCGTCGTACGACATCTCGGTGAGCGTGACGTGCTACCGCCAGGTCTTCGACAAGGTCGCCGACGTGGTGAGCGAGGGCGCCCGGGTGGTGGTGCACGCCAAGCCGGAGTGGTACGCCCCGCGCGGCCAGCTGTCGCTGCGGGCCGCCGAGATCAAGCCGGTCGGCGTCGGTGAACTCCTCGCCCGGCTGGAGCAGTTGAAGAAGTCGCTGGCGGCGGAGGGGCTGTTCGCGGCCGACCGTAAGAGGCCGCTGCCGTTCCTGCCGCAGCTGATCGGGCTGGTCTGCGGCCGGGCGAGCGCCGCGGAGCGGGACGTCCTGGAGAACGCCAGGCACCGCTGGCCGGCCGTCCGCTTCGCGGTGCGCAATGTGCCGGTGCAGGGGGTGCATGCGGTCCCGCAGGTGGTGGCGGCCGTCCAGGAGCTGGACGCGCTCCCCGAGGTGGACGTGATCATCGTGGCGCGGGGCGGCGGCAGCGTGGAGGATCTGCTGCCGTTCTCCGACGAGCAGCTCGTCCGGGCCGTGAGCGCGGCCGTGACGCCCGTCGTCTCGGCGATCGGCCATGAGCCGGACACCCCGCTGCTGGACCTGGTCGCCGATCTGCGCGCCTCGACGCCGACGGACGCCGCGAAGAAGGTGGTGCCGGACGTGGGCGAGGAGCTGGCCCGGGTCCAGCAGCTGCGGGAGCGGGCGCTGCGCGCCGTCGACGGCTTCCTCCAGCGGGAGGAGCGGGGGCTCGCGGCAGCCCTTCAGCGGCCGTGCATACAGCGGCCGCAGCGGATGGTCGAGGACCGCGAGGAGCAGGTCACCGCGCTGCTGGAGCGCGGCCGGCGGACCCTGGGGCATCTGCTGGACCGCGCCGACTCGGAGCTGACGCACACCCTGGCCCGGGTGGTCGCGCTCTCCCCCAAGGCGACGCTGGAGCGCGGTTATGCGGTGCTCCAGAAGCCGGACGGGACGGCGGTGCGCTCACCGGGCGAGGTCGACGCGGACGACGCGTTGCGGGCCCGGGTGGCCGAGGGCGAGTTCCGGGTGCGGGTGGACGGCGTCCCGGGCGCTGTCACACCCCCCGAATAGTGCAAAGGCAGACTCTTAGGGTGGGAGACATGGCTAAGGCGAAGACGGATGGCGCGGCGGACGCGGAGCAGGGTGCGGCGGCCGGCGCGGCGGCCCCGGTGGAGTCGGTGGACTCCACGCTGGGCTACGAGCAGGCGCGGGACGAGCTGATCGAGGTCGTCCGCAGCCTGGAGGCGGGCGGCACGACGCTGGAGGAGTCGCTCGCGCTGTGGGAGCGCGGCGAGGCGCTGGCGAAGGTCTGCCGGCGCTGGCTGGACGGCGCACGGGCCCGGCTGGACGCCGCACTGGCGGAGCCGTCGGACGAGCCGGAGGCGGAGCGCGCCTAGGGGGCGCGCATAGGGGGCGCCTTCCCGGTCTCCGTGGACCGGCCCTCCCCGGCAGAGGAAGCGAAACACTGTGAACCGCCTCACAACACCCACGGTTTAGTTGAATCTTAATCTATCTGAATTACAGTGGTTTCCCGTACGACCCCTGTCGCACGTGCATGATCACTACTGTCTTCAGTGCCACAGAACCCGAACGCCCAGCTCACTCACCGAGGTGCCCCCATGTCTCTCGCCCTTGACGCCGCCGCTCAGGACCTCCTGTTCCGGGAGGCCCAGACCGCCAACACGTTCACGGACGAGCCGGTCACCGACGAGCAGGTCCAGGCCGTCTACGACCTGGTGAAGTTCGGCCCGACCGCCTTCAACCAGTCGCCGCTGCGGATAACCCTGGTCCGTTCGCAGGAGGCCCGTGAGCGCCTGGTCGGCCACGCCATGGGCGCCAACGGCCCGAAGACCCTCGGCGCGCCGCTGACCGCGATCCTCTCCGTGGACCTGGACTTCCACGAGAAGCTGCCGCAGCTCTTCCCGCACGCCCCGGGCATCAAGGACACGTTCTTCTCCGAGGCCGCGCGCCGCGAGGTGGCCGGCACCCAGAACGCCACCCTCCAGGCCGGTTACTTCATCGTCGGCATCCGCGCCGCCGGCCTGGCCGCGGGCCCGATGACCGGCTTCGACTTCACCGGCGTCGACAAGGAGTTCTTCGGCGACGGCAAGCAGAAGTCCTTCCTCATCATCAACATCGGCAAGCCGGGCGCCGACGCCTTCTCCCCGCGCTCCCCGCGGCTGACCTTCGACGAGGCCGTCGCCACCGTCTGAGCGGACGCCCGCAGGGAACCCGTAAGAGTCCCGTAGGGAACCCGTAGGGACCCGCAGGAAACCTGTCCCGCACAGGTCCGCGCATCGATGAGGCCGCCGCACCCTTCCGGGTACGGCGGCCTCATCGGCGTCTCAGGGGCTCAGCCCTTCTTCGCCACCAGCGCGGCGGCCAGGTCGGCGAGCCGCCCGTAGGGCGCGGTGCCGGTGACGACCGTGGTCACCCCGGACTCCTCGCGGACCAGCGCGTTGTACTTGTCGCCCTTGTAGCGGTCCCACTTCTTGCTGCCGACGGCCTGCTTGCCCTCGACCTTGGCCGCGCCGAGCGTGACCTCCTGGATGTACTTCCGCGGCGTGGCGTCGCTCTGCTCGACGGCCGCGTACTGCTGCTCCGGGTCGAGCAGGCCCAGATGCCAGGCGCCGCCCTTGCCGTCCTCGTTCGCCTTGTACGAGACGGAGGTGGCGCGCCAGGTTTTGGGCAGCCCCTCGGGCGCGGCGACCGCGTAGGGCGCCGCGCGCCGGGCCGTGATCAGTTCGACGCGGTAGTCGACTGTCTTGACCGCGTTCTTCGCCGCGTCCGCGCTCTCGTCGTGCGGGATGAAGATGTAGATCGCGCCGACGAGAGCGCCGATCACCGCCAGCGACAGGACCATGTCCCGCACCGTTTGCCTGCCTCGCATACCTGCCACGCCCCTATGGTCCCCCATCCCCGCCGCTCCCCTGACAGGCCCCCCGGCAAAGCCGGTGACCTGCGCGAACGACCAGGCGACCAGCTCCCCCACGGGCGCTCATGCGAAGGGCCCTCTGCTCATTTTGGCGGCCTGGAGATACTGTGAACCTCCGGGGGAAACCCCCGCACCCCCGCACAGCCACCCTCATTCCTTCACGGCCGTCGCCGTTCAGAAAGGTGCGCTCGATGAGCGAGCATCATCTCCCGTCCCCACTCGAGGTCAGCCCCGAAGCCCCGGACCGCAACCTCGCCCTGGAGCTCGTCCGGGTGACCGAGGCCGGTGCCATGGCGTCGGGCCGTTGGGTGGGGCGAGGTGACAAGAACGGCGCGGACGGCGCGGCGGTCAAGGCCATGCGCGCCCTGATCCACACCGTCTCGATGAACGGCGTCGTGGTCATCGGGGAGGGCGAGAAGGACAACGCCCCGATGCTCTACAACGGCGAGCGCGTGGGTGACGGGACCGGCGCGGAGTGCGACGTGGCCGTGGACCCGGTGGACGGGACGACGCTGACCGCCAAGGGCATGGCGAACGCCGTGTCCGTGATGGCGGTGGCCGAGCGCGGCTCGATGTTCGACCCGTCCGCGGTCTTCTACATGGACAAGCTCGCCACGGGCCCGGAGGCGGCGGACTTCGTGGACATCACGGCGCCGGTGGCCGTGAACATCAAGCGGATCGCCAAGGCGAAGAAGTCCGCGGTCGAGGACGTCACGGTCGTCATCCTGGACCGGCCCCGCCACGACGGCCTGGTCAAGGAGGTCCGGGAGGCCGGGGCCCGGATCAAGTTCATCGCCGACGGCGACGTGGCCGGCGCGATCATGGCGGCCCGTGAGGGCACCGGCGTGGACCTGCTGCTGGGCATCGGCGGTACGCCCGAGGGCATCATCGCGGCCTGTGCCCTGAAGTGTCTGGGCGGCGCCTTCCAGGGCAAGCTGTGGCCCAAGGACGACGAGGAGCGGCAGCGGGCGCTGGACGCCGGGCACGACCTGGACAAGGTGCTGGAGATCGGCGACCTGGTCCGCGGCGACAACGTCTTCTTCGTCGCGACCGGCATCACCGACGGCGAGCTGCTGCGCGGGGTGCGCTACCGCGCCGAGAACGCCTACACCCAGTCCCTGGTGATGCGTTCCAAGTCCGGCACCATCCGCCAGATCGACTCCCAGCACCGGCTGTCCAAGCTGCGTGCGTACAGCTCGGTGGACTTCGAGCGCCCCAGCTGATCCCGTACGGGCCGCACGGCACCGCATGCACTTCGCCCCCGCCGGAGAGTCTCCGGCGGGGGCGAAGTGGCCCATACGCCCTGGGGTGCGTGCGATGGGCCGAAGCCGCTCGCGCGGCCGTCTAGCCGGCCGCGGGCATATGGGCCGCGCGCTGGAGCTCGGTCTCCCGGCGCCGCCGGCGGGTCAGCACGACCCGGCGCTCGGCCGCGGTCAGACCGCCCCAGACGCCGTACGGCTCGGGCTGGAGCAGCGCATGCTCCCGGCACTCGACCATTACGGGACAGCGGGCGCAGACCCGCTTCGCGGCCTCTTCTCTGGCCAGTCGCGCGGCGGTCGGCTCCTTGGACGGGGCGAAGAACAGCCCGGCTTCGTCCCGGCGGCACACCGCCTCCGAATGCCAGGGGCCGGCCTCGTCACGAGCAGGCATTTGCTGGGACGGAACGACAGCGGCATCCTGCAGGGGCTGATGCGGTAGCAGCACGGTCTACTCCTGACGACGGCTTCGGCGCGAGAACCACCCTTGCCCGTCTCGCTGCGCACGGCCTGTTTCCGCACCCCGCAGCCGTACGAGAGACGATGCACCAGCCCTACCCGCTGTACGCACGCTTATGCACACCGTGGCGATCGTGCGACAACGAGACAATCGCGGGTGACGTCCCGTTCCATGGGTCGGCCGCCGCGGTGCCGCGGCCGACGGCCGTACGCGGCCTCAGGCGCCCTCGCCCCCGCGGAACCGGTCCCGGCGCTCGCGGCGCTCGGAGCGCCGGCGCTCGTGCCCTTCGTGCCGGCCCGCGCGCAGTTCCTGATGACGTTCGCGCCGCCCCTCGCGCAGCTCGTGGCGCAGCTCCCGGTGCCCCTCGCGCAGCCGGTCGCGCAGATCGCGGATCCAGGCACCGCGCTTGGGCTTGGCCTCCACGCTGCCCAGCACGGCATAGCCGTTCACCAGGATCTGCGGGGCGTGGGTGTCCTCGGCGTCATGCGTCTCGACCTCGAAGCTGCCCAGGATGCCGGAGCCGCTGCTGCGCAGCGTGATGTTCTCCGGGACCCGGATCTCCACGCTGCCGAAGATCGCCGTGACGTTGATCTGGACCTGCTGCTGCGGGAAGACCGCCTCGGTCAGATCGATCTCGACGGAGCCGAAGAACGCGAAGGCGTTGATCCGCGCGGGGGCCTGCCAGCGGCCCTTGCGGACGGAGGCGCTGAAGATCGCGACAAGGTTCTGGTCCGGGACCGGGGCGCCTGGGCCGTAGACATACGCGTCCGGTCCCGGCTGCGCGCGGCCGGTGCCCGCCGCGGGCAGGTCCCGTACGACGGGCTCCAACTCGCCCATGGTCTTGGCGCGGTAGACGGTGTCGATCCGCTCGGCGTGCTCCTCCGGGTCCAGCCGTCCCTCCGCCAGCGCCTCGCGGAGGATCTCGGCGACCCGGTCGCGGTCCGCGTCCGACGCACGGATGTCGCCCTCGGCCACGGCGGGCCGCGCGGACGCCGTCTTGGTCATGTTCACCGGCTGCCGCTCCCGGAGCCGGTCCTGCTTCTGAAGCGGTCCGGGCGGGGTCTCGGGGCCCGGTCGTCCCCCGTTGTCTGCTTCCACGGCCCCAGCGTACCGAAACGCGATAGATCGCGACTAGGGATCGACGCGACAGGTCTCGCACGTACTGAGCCTTACCTCACAGCGGCGTCCGCACGCCAGGGTTCTACGCTGTGGAGGCGCTGCCGTAGATGCCAGCCGGACCTCTCCGAGTAAGGAATGACCTTCGATGCCGGAATTCGCCTACACCGACCTTCTCCCCGTAGGTGAGGACACCACGCCGTACCGCCTCGTCACCGCGGAGGGCGTGAGCACCTTCGAGGCCGATGGCCGGACGTTCCTCAAGGTCGAGCCGGAGGCGCTGCGCAAGCTGGCCGCCGAGGCGATGCACGACATTTCGCACTACCTGCGCCCGACGCACCTCGCCCAGCTCCGCAAGATCCTGGACGACCCCGAGGCCAGCTCCAACGACCGCTTCGTCGCGCTCGACCTCCTCAAGAACGCCAACATCGCCGCCGCGGGTGTCCTGCCCATGTGCCAGGACACCGGCACCGCGATCGTGATGGGCAAGCGCGGCCAGCAGGTCCTGACCGAGGGCGGCGACGAGGCAGCCCTCTCCCGCGGCATCTACGACGCCTACACCCAGCTGAACCTGCGCTATTCGCAGATGGCTCCGCTGACGATGTGGGACGAGAAGAACACCGGCTCCAACCTCCCGGCCCAGATCGAGCTGTACGCGACCGACGGCGGCGCCTACAAGTTCCTCTTCATGGCCAAGGGCGGCGGCAGCGCCAACAAGTCCTTCCTCTTCCAGGAGACCAAGGCGGTCCTCAACGAGGCCTCCATGATGAAGTTCCTGGAGCAGAAGATCCGTTCGCTCGGTACGGCCGCCTGCCCGCCGTACCACCTCGCGATCGTCGTCGGCGGTACGAGCGCCGAGTACGCGATGAAGACCGCCAAGTACGCCTCCGCGCACTACCTCGACGAGCTGCCCGCCGAGGGCTCGCCCACCGGCCACGGCTTCCGCGACAAGGAGCTGGAGGAGAAGGTCTTCGAGCTGACGCAGAAGATCGGCATCGGCGCGCAGTTCGGCGGCAAGTACTTCTGCCACGACGTCCGCGTGGTCCGCCTGCCCCGTCACGGCGCGTCCTGCCCGGTCGCCATCGCCGTCTCCTGCTCCGCGGACCGCCAGGCCGTCGCGAAGATCACCGCCGAGGGCGTCTTCCTGGAGCAGCTGGAGACCGACCCGGCGCGCTTCCTCCCGGACACCACCGAAGAGCAGCTGACCGAGGGCGCGGGCCCCGACCTCGACGCGGTCGCCATCGACCTCAACCGCCCCATGGACGACGTCCTGGCCGAGCTGACCAAGCACCCGGTCAAGACCCGCCTCTCCCTCACCGGCACCCTGGTCGTCGCCCGCGACATCGCGCACGCCAAGATCAAGGAGCGGCTGGACGCCGGCGAGGAGATGCCGGAGTACCTGAAGAACCACCCGGTCTACTACGCGGGCCCGGCCAAGACCCCCGAGGGCTACGCCTCCGGCTCCTTCGGCCCGACGACCGCCGGCCGGATGGACGCCTACGTCGAGCAGTTCCAGGCGGCCGGCGGCTCGAAGGTCATGCTGGCCAAGGGCAACCGCTCCCAGCAGGTCACCGACGCCTGCGCCGCGCACGGCGGCTTCTACCTCGGCTCCATCGGCGGCCCCGCCGCCCGGCTGGCCCAGGACTGCATCAAGAAGGTCGAGGTCCTGGAGTACGAGGAGCTCGGCATGGAAGCGGTCTGGCGGATCGAGGTCGAGGACTTCCCCGCCTTCATCGTCGTCGACGACAAGGGCAACGACTTCTTCCAGGACCCGGCACCTGCGCCGACGTTCACGAGCATTCCGGTGCGTCAGGGCAACTGACCTACTGAATCCTGAGAGCCCCTGGCGCTACGCGCTGGGGGCTCTTGCCGTTGCGCCGCTTCCGGCCCTGCCCGGTCCGACCACGGTCACGCCCTCCGGCACGCAGCAGCCCGCCATGAGTCGTCAACGACGCGCCGACAGGCCGTCAGGAACCATGCGCCAGGGCGCCGGTCCCGATTTCTCGTCTTGGAAACTGGAACCCCTTGCGCCTCAGGTCAGTTGCTCGCGAGCATCGACGACGACAGAGCAGGCCGGGGAGGGAACCCATGAAGGTCACCAAGCTTGTGAGCACCTGCGACATCAAGGATTGCCCCACGATCTACGCCACCGACAGGGGAACCCTGCTGGTGCAGGGCGAGACTCCCGCGGATCACGGGCTGGAGATTCCCGCGCACGAGACCGTGGTGGAAATCCCGGCAGAACTTGTGCATGACCTCATCCGGAAGAGTATTCGTGGCGCTTAAAACTCTCAGCGAACTGTTCGACACCTTCGAGCTGGAGGCATTCCGGCTGGAGACCCTGGACGACTACAGCAAGTCAGGAAACGCGGAAGCCTATCAAGCGTTTCTCGCCGGAGAGCCCCAGCCGGCCGACTACAACGAATCCTGGGTATCAGAACTCCGTTCTCACACGAGCAGGGGCAAGCGCGTCTATCGCGTTCACGTTCTTTCGCGACCGCTTACCCCCTACCTACGGTTCGAACTGGGCTGGGGATACCAGAAGAACACGACGGGTGGTGAAGAGTTCTTCATTCTCGATACCACCGAACGGCCGACCCCCTTCGAAGGGGCACCAGATTTTTGGCTCTTCGATGAGACAACCCCCGTCGTCATGCACTACGACGACTCGGGCGCCATGATTGACCGGGAGGTTCTGGGCGGAGAACGGGCAACAGAGTTCATCGCATACCGAGATGCGGCCATGGCCCATGCCGTGCCGTTCTCGGAATGGTGGGCGAAGCACGGCACGTGAGAAGAGGAGAGCTGGGAGCCGCGCTGCGGGCGCTTCGGCAGGCATCCGGGAAGGAAGCCAAAGCTGTCGCCCGCAGTGCCGTCATGTCTGCCAGCAAATTGAGCAAGATTGAAACGGGGAAAGCCGCTCCGTCCGTCGTAGACGTAGAGCGCATCCTTACGACCATCGGCGTTTCCGATGAGGTCAAGACGGAGTATCTGGAGGCTGTCCGGACGGAATCCACTGAGGCCACGGCTTGGCGCCTTATCCGTCGCATGGGGGTACACAAGGCCCAGCACCAGACCAGATCGCTGGAAGCTCACATGGCGTTGCTGCGGCTGTTCCAGCCGGCGTTGGTCCCCGGCTTGCTACAGACGCCCGAATACATCCGGGCGATTCTCTCCCGGCACGACCTCGGCGAAGACGCACTCACCCGCACCATCGGTGCCCGTATCGAACGCCAGCAGGTCCTCTACGACTCCACGAAGGAACTCCACTTCATCATCACTGAGCCGGTACTGCGGTGGCGCATTGTGTCGGCAGCCAGGATGGCGGAGCAAGTAGACAGACTCGTCTCTCTTTCACGTCTGCCCAACATAGATATTCGCGTCGTCCCCCTGTCCGCACAACAGCAGGACATTGCAAATCACGCCTTTGTCATCCGGGATGACAGGACGGTCACCGTCGAGACGATTCATGCAGAGGTTGTTGTCACGGACCCCAGAGATGTTTCCGTGTATGTCCGCAAGTTCGAGGGGTTCGCATCCATCGCGCTGGCAGGTAACGACATGCGCGCCATGCTCGAAGCTATCCGCGACGACTTCTTGCGCGAACAGGAAACCAGCTAGGCAGCGCCCGCTCGTCACGGAACCATTGCATGCCAACGGTAGGAAATTGACCGGGAGGCAAGCAACGATGAGCGACACGAGAACGACGATGGCACCGCCCGTCCACCTGTCCCCCCCCCGCTCGACCGGCCGGCGCCGGCCACGGAATGCGACGTCTGTGCCGCGCTGGCAGAGCAGCGCGCGGAGGCAGAGAGCAAGGGCAACTTTTCAGCGGTGGTGGACTGCAATGTCGAGCTCCGAAATCCCCCCACCGCAGGGCGGGCGACCTGAAACTCCTATGACTTCCGCTGAGGAATCCCCTGAGGGCCACGGGTCATGCCATCGACGGAATGGCGGTATGGCCTCTCACGAAAGCACGAGTAGAGGAGGTCGGCAGATGAGTGTTGCGGCCGTGGATACGTACGGGACGCGCAGGCCCGATGCCGAGGGGTGGCGCGGAGTCCCCTTCCGGCACCCACGGGACCTGGCGGGGGCCGCCCAGGCCGACGGCGGGAAGCATGACGCCGGGCCCATGCCCCCGGAGGCACCCCGCGATCCCGCACCGCAGGGCGGCGACGGTCAGTAGCGGGGGAACACAGAAATCCCCATGTTCAGGAGGGGTACGGGGGATTTCGTCCGCCGCCGGCCCAGCGGCGCCTTCCGGCCCGTCCGCGACTCCCTACCAAGCCCCGCGCCTTCCTCGACGGCCGGAGCGACCGTGCGCACCCGTTCGTCCGTACCGAAACTCGCTGGCGGCTTGCGTGTGCGCGGTCGAATATGGGCCGCATGAGTGACCAACCCGCGCGATGGAGCCAGGCGAACGTCTACCCCGACATGTGGGCCGACCCGGACGACGACCCCCGCAACAGCGACGGTGTCAGTCCGGACGGCGAGCTTGCGACGCTTCAGGACTTCCTGACGAACTACCGCATGACCCTGCGGATGAAGTGCGAGGGCCTGGATGCGGAGCAGCTGGCGCGTCGGTCGGTTCCGCCGTCGACGCTGTCGCTGCTCGGCCTGCTCCGGCACCTCGCCGAGGTGGAGCGGGACTGGCGCAACTGGATCAGCGACGGTGAACCGCTGCCGAAGCTGTACGGCGAGCGTGACGCGGACTTCAACGGAGCTGTCGCGGATCAGGCCGAGGTCGACGCCGCGTACTCCGATCTGGCGCGCGAGCAGGCCGCGACCGACGCCGCGCTGGCCGAGCACCCGGATCTGGGCGAGCGTCTGGGGAAGGACGGGTTCGCCGTCCGGGAGCTGCTGGTGCACCGGATCGAGGAGTACGCCCGTCACTGCGGGCAGGCCGATCTGTTGCGCGAGTGCATCGATGGCAGGGTGGGGCAGTAGCGGGGGCTGGGGGCTGCATCCGTCGCCGGAGGCGCAGGCGTGGCGCCGACGCAGCGCAGGCGCAGGCAGGTTTGCGGTGCGCCCGCTGAACATCTGCCTGCCGACTCGCCAGCAGGCCGGGGTGCCCCGACTCCCTCGGCCCGAAGGTCGTCACTCCCTGGCGGCCCTCTCCGAACGCCCGGAGAGGGCTCACCCGCCGTCAGGGGTTGAGCGGGGCAGCTCTAGC
>NZ_JAMJFM010000086.1:0-27108 GCF_023544705.1 Streptomyces sp. MCA2 | reverse complement strand
GGGACACGAAACCTGGGCGCGAGCACCCCTCCGGACCCTGTACACTTTTTCTCAGCCGGTGGGGAAAAAGAACCACACAGCACCGGTCATGGTGGGTATAGCTCAGCTGGTAGAGCACCTGGTTGTGGTCCAGGATGTCGCGGGTTCAAGTCCCGTTACTCACCCCACATCAAGGCCCCCGACCTCAGGTCGGGGGCCTTGGCGTTTCTCTGGCCTCTATATAAAGGAGCCGGTGCCGCGGCTCAGTAGCCGACGGTGAAGCGCTCGCCGAGGTGGCGGGGCCGCTCGATCTCGTCGAGGACGGCGACCGCGTAGTCCTCGGTGGTGATCCGGCTGGTGCCCCCGGCGTCGGTGATCAGTTCGTCGAGCGCGGTGCGGTAGCTGCCGGTGCGCTCGCCGGGCTCGATGGTGGCGGCCGGGCTGAGGCTCGTCCAGCGCACCCCGGAGACGGAGCGGAAGTAGTCGAGCGCGTCACCGTGGGCGTGCATGATCTGCAACAGGAACTCGGGGAGCCCCTCCGCGTCCCAGACCTGCTTGCCGTCCGGGGTGCGCAGCGAGCCGGCGCCGCCGACGGAGATCAGCCGGGGCGCGGTGTCGCCGAGGGTGCGCAGACCGGCGACGAGGGATTCGGCGGCGGGCGCGATCGTGGCGAGATGGCCCGGTCCGTCGCCGCCGCCGACCGCGCTGGCCAGGACGTCCTGGCCCTTGGCCGCGGCGGCGACGGAGGCCGGGTCGAGGACGTCGCCGGTGGTGACGGTCAGGTCCGGATGCGTCGTGGTGATCTTCGCGGGGTCGCGGACGACCGCGGTGACCTGGTGACCGCGCCGGAGGGCCTCGTGGAGGATGCGGCTTCCGATGGTGCCGTTGGCCCCGAAGAGAGCGATCGTGGACATGGTGGTCTCCCAGCTGTTCTGTGCGTCCGGAGAAGGACTTCCGTTTTCCGTCAGCGGCCTCGCTGACGTCTTCTACGCTAGGGGGACCAGCGGGGCATTTCGGGGTAGCGAGGGGACCAGCGATGGTCAGAATGCGACAGGAGGGCAGGGAGCCCGTTCCGGAGATCCCGGAGGTGGCGTTCTCCGCGCCGGCCGGGCGGCCGACGGGGGTGGAGGTGATGACGCTCGCCGAGCTGCGGGCGCGCGCCGACGCCTGTCAGCTGTCCGCCCCGCACCGCCCCGGCTTCCACCATCTGCTGATGCTGGACAGCGGCCGGCTGGTGCACAGCGTCGACTTCCGGGAGCACGTCCTCGCGCCGGGCGATCTGCTGTGGTCGCGCCCCGGGCAGGTCCAGCACTTCGGCGATCTGACGGGCGCGGAGGGGCGGCTGGTGCTCTTCGAGGCCGGCTTCCTGGACCCGGCGACCGCGGCCGCGGCCCGGATCGAGGACTGGTACGGGCCGCCCGTACGGCGTCCCGAGGGCGCGGCGGCCCGCGGCGTGGACGAGGCGATGCGGCAGCTGCACGGGGAGTTCGGGGCGCTGGGCGGGCTGCCGCTGGAGATCCATCTGGATGTGCTGCGGCATCTGCTGGCCGTACTGGTGCTGCGGGCCGCTTATCCGGGCGGGGAGCCGGACGGGGACGGGGCCTGTACGGCGAGCGCGGCCTATCTGCGCTTCCGGGACGCGGTGGAACGGGGCTTCACCCGCAGCCGCCGGGTCGCCGACTACGCACGTTCGCTGGGCTATGCGCCGCGCACCCTCTCCCGGGCCACCGAGGCGTCCGCCGGGGTGGGGGCGAAGGAGTTCATCGACCGGCGGGTGGCGCTGGAGGCCAAGCGGCTGCTGGCGCACGGCGATCAGTCCGCGGCCCGGATCGCGGACCGGCTGGGCTTCGCCGACGCCACCAACTTCAGCAAGTTCTTCCAGCGGCAGACGGGCTCCACTCCGATCGCCTTCCGCACGGCGGTACGCGGCGGCGTGGGCTGAGGACGCGCCGTACACGGGGAGTTGTGGCGTCCGCAGGAGGACGGCGGGGCGCAGCGGGTGGGGGAACTGTCCGCTGCGCCCCGCCTCGGGGACGAGCGGCCCGGTTGGGGGCCCGGACCGCCGGTGGGGGTCAGCCGGTGTACGCGCCGAAGGCCTTGGTGAAGTCCAGTGGGCCCTGCTCGATGGAGCTACAGGTCGGCTGGGCGGAGTTGCCCGCGCCGCCCGGGCAGGCCTTGTCGCGGGTCCCGGACCACATCGACAGCCAGGCCAGGTGCTTGTCCTGGGCGAACTTCACCAGCTCGGTGGCGTCGTCGGTCTTGAAGACCTCGCTCTGGACGTCGTTGACGCCGATCATCGGGGTCACGGCCACGGTCTTCCAGGCGGCCGCGTCGCTCAGGCCGAGCGCCTTCTTGAGCTGGCCCTGGGTGGCGGTGGCGGCCTGGGTCGCGTAGGTGCCCATGTCGCCGTTGTAGGAGGGGCCGTAGTCCATCGCCATGATGTTCACGGCGGAGATCCTGACGCCGTTCTTCTTGGCGTCGGCGACCAGGTTCACCCCGTCCTGGGTCAGGCCCTCGGGCATGACCGGCAGGGTGAAGGAGACGTCCAGACCGGGGTGCTTCTTCTGGAGCTGGGTGATGGCCTGGGCGCGGCGGGTGTTGGCGGCGGTGTCGGGCAGGGCGCCGCCCTCGATGTCGAAGTCGACCTTGGTGAGCTTGAACTGGTCGACGACCTTGCCGTAGGCGGCGGCCAGTTCGCTCGCGGAGCCGCAGACCAGCCCGAGTTCGGAGCCGTTGGCGCCGCCGAAGGAGACCCGGACGTCGCCGCCGGCCTTGCGCAGGGCGGGTATCTGCCGGGCCACCGCGTCGTTGCCGAGCTCGCCGGAGCCGCCCCACTTGGGGGTGCAGCCGCCGCCGGAGGTGACGAACGCCAGGGTGAAGTTCTTCACCCCGGTCTTCTGGGCGGTGCCGGCCAGGTCGTAGGCGGGGGCGAGCGAGGTGTCGACGTACGGGGCGAAGCCGGCCGCGGCCTTCGGGGTCTTCGGGGTGCCGCCCTGCGGTGCCTTGGCGGCCAGCGCCGAGCCGGCGACGGCGAAGGCGCCGCCGGCCGCGACCAGGGCGGCCGCGCCGCTCACGATCAGCTTGGTGGTGCGGCTCTTGCGCCGGCGGTGTACCGAGGAACTCATCGCGTGCCTGCCTGTCGTCACATGGGGGGGTGGAGTGCACCGTGGTGCGTCCCGCACGCTAGCGGCAGGGAAACGGACAAATGTCGGTAATGGTGCGGAGGTTGGGGGACTTATGGACGCCTTAAGGAAGCGGAAGGGAGTGGTTAAGAGCCGGGGGCACATGCCCGCGGGCGGACGTTCAGGAGCCGGTGCGCGCGGTACGCCGGCGGCGGCCGCCGAGCGTGCGGCGCAGCCGGTGGCCGCGGCGGGTGCCGGGGCGGGCGCGCCGGTCGTCCAGCGCCAGCCAGACCCGTACCTCGGTGCCGCCGAGGACGGAGCGGCCGATGCGCACATCGCCGCCGGTGGACTCGGCCAGCCGCCGCACGATGTCCAGGCCGAGGCCGGTGGAGCCGTCCCCGCCGCCGCCGTGGCCGCGGCGCAGCGCCGCGTCCGGGTCGGCGATGCCGGGGCCGGCGTCGGAGACCAGCACGATCACCGCCTCCTCCGCGTTGTGGACGTCGACCGCGAAGGCGGTGCCCTCGGGGGTGTGGCGGAAGACGTTGCCGAGCATCGCGTCCAGGGCGGCGGCGAGTTCGGGGCGGGCGACGGGGACGCGTACGGGGCGGTCCGCGCCGGCGATGCGTACGGTGCGGCCCTCGTCCTCGGCGAGCGCCGACCAGAAGCCCATCCGCTCGCGGATCACCTCGGCGGCGTCACAGCCGGCCGCGGCGGCCGCCTGCCGGGTCTGGGCCTTCTGTTCCCGGGCGGTGCGGATGATCTGGTCGACCTCGCGCTCCAGCTGTTCGACGGCGGCCCGGGTCTGTTCGGCGGCCGGGGTGTCGCCGAGCGAGGCGGCGTTGAGCCGCAGGACGGTCAGCGGGGTGCGCAGCCGGTGCGAGAGGTCGGCGGCCAGTTCGCGTTCGTTGGCCAGCAGTTGGACGACCTGGTCGGCCATGGCGTTGAAGGCGCTGGCCGCGGACCGCAGCTCCTTGGGGCCGTCCTCCGGGACGCGGACGCCGAGTCTGCCCTTGCCGAGGTCGTGGGCGGCGCCGGCCAGCCGTTCCGCCGGCCGCACCATCCGGGTGCCGAGCCGGTCGGCGACGGCGACCGAGCCGATGATCAGCGCGAGGCCGACCCCGGCGAGCACCACCCAGGAGGTGGTGACGCCGTTGGTGAGCGCCGCGTCGGGGACGAAGACCTCGACGACGGCGATGCCGGAGGCGACGGCGGTCGGCTGGAGGAGCGAGGAGCCGCCGGTGACCGGTGAGATGGAGGCCCGGCCGAGCTCGGCGGCGGCCTCGACGTCCTTCTGCGCGGCGCGCCGGGAGCCGATCTCGGCGGGCTTGCCGTTCTTCCCGCTCGCCGGGACATGGACCCCGATCCGGCCGCCGGGGCCGGTCTCGGCGCTGGCCACGGCGCGCTCCAGCTGGGGGCGGTCCGTGGTGATGGCGAGGACCGGGCCGATGGTGGCGGCCTGCCGCTCGGCATTGGAGTAGGCGCGGTCGCGGGCCAGCTCCTTGACGACCAGTCCGAGGGGGACGGCGAAGGCGACCACGACCATCGTGGTGACGGCCAGCGCCACCTTGACCAGAGCCCACCTCACTGTGGCGGCTCCAGCTTCACCCCGACCCCCCGCAGGGTGTGCAAGTAGCGGGGCTTCGCGGCGGTTTCGCCCAGCTTGCGGCGCAGCCAGGACAGATGGACGTCGATGGTCTGGTCGTCGCCGTAGGACTGCTGCCAGACCTCGGCGAGGAGTTCCCTGCGGGCGACGACGACGCCGGGGCGCCCGGCGAGGAAGGCCAGCAGATCGAATTCCCTGCGGGTCAGATCGAGTGCGACGCCGTCCAGTTCGGCCTGCCGGCGCAGCGGGTCGATGGACAGCCCGCCGACCCGGGTCACTCGTGACGGCGGTTCCGCGCCGGCCGCGGCGGCCCGGGAGCGGCGCAGCACGGCCGCCATCCGGGCCGAGAGGTGCTCGACGGAGAACGGTTTGGTGAGGTAGTCGTCGGCACCGTCGTTCAACAGCCGTACGATGTCGGCCTCGTCGTCCCGGGCAGTGGCGATGATCACGGGGACATCGGTGATGCCGCGGAGCATCTTCAGCGCCTCTCCCCCGTCCAGATCGGGCAGGCCGAGGTCGAGGATGACGACGTCGAAGCCGACGTGCGCCACTTCGCGGAGCGCCTCCAGGGCGGTACCGACGCTGCGTACCGTGTGGGCGGCCTCGGTCAGATGCCGGATGAGAGCCGAGCGTACGAACTGGTCGTCCTCGACGACGAGCACACGTGCCATGGGCGGCACCGTACGCCATTCGGGGAGGGTTCCCCGCCCGAGGTTGACACCTGGGCGGCGCACTCCGGCGTGCGCGACGGGCTGCAACGGGGCGGGCGGGTGGTGCAGTATGAGCCGGATGCAACGAGGACTGGTTCACGCGGCGGCCTGGACGCTGGCGACCGGCGCCGCGGTCACCCTGTCGTGGTTCGGCGTGCACACGGTGCTGTCCGGCACGGCGTACGACGCGCCGCGCGCGCTGCCCATCTCCGACCAGGTGGCCTCCTCGAAGGCGCCGGAGGACGACGGCGCCGCACCGCGTGCCTCCTCCACCCACCGCCCCAAGCCGTCCCGTTCGCCCGCCCGCGGCACGGCGTCCCCCGACGGCACCCCGTCCCACTCCGGCAGGCCGTCGCACAGCGGCACGCCCCGGTCGGGGTACCCGGGCACCGGCTCGCCGGGCAGCTCCGCGCCGGGCACCGGCGGCCAGGTCAAGAGCTACTCCACGGCGGGCGGCCGGGTGGTCTTCGCCATGGGCGGCCGCTCGGCCGAGCTGGTGTCGGCGACGCCGAACTCGGGTTGGGAGATGCAGGTGTGGAAGCAGGACGGGTGGATCCGGGTCGACTTCTCCGGCGGCAGCGCCCATACGTCCGTGTTCTGCACCTGGAACGGCCATCCGCCGACCGTGCAGACCAGCGACGACGCGACGTAGCACCGCCCCGCGCGGCGCGGCCCGTGTGCCGCGGCCCGTCGTCAGTCGAAGGTCTCGGCCGGCGGGGCGGGCGAGGCGAGGGCCGTGGCGTCGGTGACCGCGGCCGCGCCGCCGGTGAAGTCCAGCAGCGCCCGGCCGTGTTCGACGCGTCCGGCCTGCGGATCGGTGGCCGCCCGCCGGGTCAGTTCGGCGACCGGCAGTTCCCCGTCGGCGGCCAGCAGGACGGCGTTGCCGAAGCGCTTGCCGCGCAGTACGGCCGGGTCGGCGGTCAGACAGAGCTCGGGGAAGACCGTACGGGCCGTGGCGATCTGGCCGCGCAGGAAGCGCAGCGGCGGCCCGTCGGCGAGGTTCGCCGCGTAGAACCCGCCGGGCCGCAGCGCTCGGTGGATCTCCGTCAGGAATTCGGTGCTGGTCAGATGGGCCGGGGTGCGTGCGCCGCCGAAGACATCAGCGATGATCAGATCCGCCCAGCCGTCCGGGATCTTCGCCAGGCCGGCACGGGCGTCGCCGCCGCGCACCCGTATCCGCCAGCCGCCGTCCAACGGCAGCTTCTGGCGGACGAGTTGGACGAGCGGGGTGTCGATCTCCACGACCTGCTGGGTGGAGCGCGGGCGGGTCGCCGCGACATAGCGGGCCAGGGTCAGGGCGCCGCCGCCCAGATGGACCACGCGCAGCGGTTTGCCCGGCGGTCCGGCCAGGTCGGCGACGTGCCCGAGCCGCCGCTGATAGGAGAAGTCGAGGTACGCCGGGTCGTCGAGGTCCACATGGGACTGCGGGGCACCGTCGAGCAGCAGCGTCCAGCCGCGCGGCCGGTCCCGGTCGGGCCGTAGCTCGGCAAGCCCGCCGTCCACCGTCTCCATGACGGACTCCGGTCCGCCGCGCGCGCGTCTGCTCTTCGCCATGCCCTCCAGTATGGCCCCTGCCTCGGAGGCCGTATCCGCTGGTCAGCGAGGTACGGACGGCCGGAGGGGCGCCGCGGGGCGCCCGCACGTACGGGTCGGAGCGGACGCACGGGTCAGAGCGGATGTACAGGTCAGAGCGGACGTACAGGTCAGAGCGGCGGACCACCCACGACCGAGGTCACGGGTGATCCGCCAACTGCACACCATGAACCGTGCCGGCCCGATGTACCTCCGGACCGGCGGGCGGATCACCTATTGACGCATGCGTTCCCGAACGCCGGGTTCAGCGCCGCGAGAAGGTTGAGGCTGTTGCCGCAGACGTTGATCGGAATGTTGATCGGCACCTGGACATTGTTACCACTGAGGATGCCAGGAGAGCCCGCTGCAAAGCCGGCCGCGTTGGCACCGGAACGGTGGTTGTAGAGACCGCGGTGGTCATTGCGGTAGTGGTCGTGGTAGTGGCGGTTGTGATTGTGGTGACGGCTACCGTGGTTTCCGTCGCTGGCCGATGCCACACCTGCGCCACTCAGCACCACGGCGCAGCTGGCCGCAGTCATCGCGACGGCCGTGACAAAGCGCTTCATCCCATTCTCCTTTCAGTTCGTGAATGGGGCAACCGGTCACAACGAACGAAATGAGTCAGAGATGCGGGCATTCCCTCTTCCGAGAATATATTAGGCCTTCTGGCAGTAACGACGCGTGCGCCTACCACTCGGTATTCCGCTGAACGGGGCCCCCGACCGGCATCCGGCGTGCCTGCCGCGGTTTCCAACATGATTTCTGTCAGAGTGTTCTCCAGTTTGACTGATTGAAGTCGGAGAGGAAGACATGCGGAAGTCGATGGACCGCACCACGCGCGGCGTCGTATGCGCACCGGCCTCCCTGGCTCTGCCGGCCTCCCCGAAGAACAGTGAGCGGCCGCTGCGCGGAATTGCACGGCGGAACGGCTTCCCGTCGCCGGGAACGCACCGCCGCTCGTTTTCGGTACGGCAGAACGAACTGCTTATCCCGGCGCATGCACCTGGCCGCGCGGGCGTGGTGGCTTACGACGGCGACCGGGGCCACGGAAATGACGCGCTCTTCGTCCGGGCGGGCCGGCACCGCGCGCAGAAGGCGGGCGATTCCGCCGGTCCGGCGAGCGGCGTGATGAACTCGGCCATCACTGAATTGGGCCGGCCGGCGAAGCGGCGTTCCGCCTCCCGCAACACGCTCGGATTCGATTCCGGCGTATTCGACATCGGTCCCGCGCTGCGGTCCGGCGGCGATCGGCCCGCTTTCCGCTTCACCACCCGCAATCCGGGATATCTGCCCGGCGCGCCCTTCCGCCGGACCGATACCGGGCACTGAGCGGCGCGCGCCGGAAATTCTCGCAGAGTTCTGTCAGCTCGGTAATCAGGGGAGCAGTGCGTGCTGCCGCAAGACCTGCTGTGCCAAGAGCGGCCAACGGTTCTCCATGTTTCCCAGCCCGTCGACGGCGGGGTCGCCCGGGTCGTCACCGACCTGGTGCGGGCCCAGGTGGCGGCGGGACTGCGGGCCGTGGTCGCCGCACCGTCCGGTGGGGAGCTGCACCGGGACGCCGCCGCGGCGGGCGCCGAGGTCGTCCCCTGGCCCGCTCGCCGCTCCCCGGGCCCGGCACTCGCCGGTGAGACCGCGCGGCTGGCCCGGCTGGTCCGGCGGACCGGACCGCACCTGATCCATGCGCACGGCGCCAAGGCCGGGCTCGCCGCCCGGCTGGCCGTCCGCGGCCGGGTCCCGACGGTCCATCAGCCGCATGCCTGGCCCTTCGAAGCGGCCGGCGGGACGGCGGGGCGGCTGGCGCTCGGCTGGGAGCGGTATGCCGCGCGCTGGGCGGACCGGGTGCTGTGTGCGAGCGAGGCGGAGCGGCTGCGGGGAGCCGAAGCGGGGGTGCCGGCCCGGTGGGCAGTGATCCGCAACGGAGTGGACCTGGAACGCTGTGCGCCCGCGTACCGCGATGACGCGGTACGGCGCGCGCTGCGCCGCGACCTGCCCGCACTCGGCGATCTGCCGCCGGACGGGCCGCTGGTGGTGTGCGTGGGGCGGCTGTGCCCGCAAAAGGGCCAGCTGTCGCTGCTGCGCGCGTGGCCCGCGGTCGGCGCGGCCCTCCCGGACGCCCGGCTGGTGCTGGTCGGCGACGGCCCGGACCGGGAGCTGCTGCATGCGGCCGCACCGCCCGGTGTGCGCTTCGCGGGCCGGGCCCGCAGCGCCGTCCCCTGGTACCGGGCGGCGGATCTGGTCGTCCTGCCGTCCCGCTGGGAAGGCATGGCGCTGGCCCCTCTGGAGGCGATGGCCTGCGGCCGCCCCGTGGTGGTCACCGATGTCGGCGGGGCCCGGGAGAGCCTGCCGCCCGGGGCCGCGCCGCACTGTCTGGTGCCGCCCACCGATCCGGCCGCCCTCGCACAGGCCGTACTCGGTCTGCTGACCCGCCCTCAGCTGCGCACGACGCTGGCCCACCGGTCCCTGGAGCACATCCGGGCGACGTACGACGTACGGCACACCGCCGCGGCGGTCCTCGGCCTGTACCGCGAACTGCTCGGTGTGCCGTGCCCCGAGAGCACGGAGCGGATCAGCCGATGACGACGGACAGCGCGGACGCGCCCCATTCCGCCCGGGTCCCGCTCCCGTCGGCGGCACCCCGGCCCACGGCCGTCGCGGTCCGTCCGCCCCGCGGGCCGGGACGGGAGACCCTGCCCCCGCCCCGGCCCGGCCGCGGCACACGGCGGCGGACCGTCGCCCCGCTGATGGCCGCCGACGCCCTGGCCACCACGGGCACCGCCCTGCTCGTCCTCGGCACCGGTACGGCGCCGACGGCGCTCGCCGCCATGGTGTTGGGCCTGCTGCTGCTCCACCGCGGGGCCGGGCTCTACCGGCCCGGACCCGCTCCCCTCGCGCTGAACGACCTGCCGGCGCTGCTGGGCCGGGCCGCCGTCTGCTGGTGCGTGGTGGCCGCGGTGCTCGCCGCCGCGGACCCCGGACAGGCGCTGCCGCCGGGTCTGCTGGTGTGCGCGGTGGCGGCGCACACCCTGCTGGCCTTCGGCGGCCGGGCCACGGTCTACCGGGCGCACCGCGCCGCCGCCCGCCGCAGACCGCGCGCCACCCTGATCGTCGGCACCGACCCGGCCGCCCGGCAGCTCGCCGCCGTCCTGCACGCCCACCCCGAGTACGGCTTGCGTCCGGTGGGTCTGGTCACGCCGCCGTCCCTGCTGCCCGGCGGGCCCGACGCGCCCCCGGCCCGCGGGCGGCTGCCGCTGCCGCGGCTCACCTCCGCGCAGGAGATCACCCGGGCCGTCATCCAGAACACCGTGCGGGACGCGGTGTTCACGCTGCCGCCGTACGGCGATCCGCACACCGCGGCCCTGCTGCGCCGCTTCATCGACCAGGGCTCGGCGATCTGGCTGGCCGGTGCCGCGGCCGCCCGGGAGGGCCGTACGCCGCATGCGGGCACCGACCATCTGTGGGGCTTCGCCTGCCGGCGGCTGGAGACCGCCCCGCCGCGGCACGGCGGCCGGGGCAAGCGGGCGCTGGACCTCGCGCTGGCCGTCCCGGCGCTGGTGGTCGCGGCCCCTTTGCTGCTGGGCTGCGCGCTCGCGGTACGGCTCGCCGACGGGCCCGGCGTGCTCTGCCGGCAGGAACGTATCGGCCGGGGCGGGCGCCGCTTCACCCTGCTGACGTTCCGCACCCTGCGCGCGGACAAGGGGGACGACGCGGACGAGGGGGACGAGGCGTCGACGCAGGGGGACGTGACGGACGACGGCCGGACGAGCGGGGTCGGCCGGACGAGCGAGGTCGGCGGGACAACCAGTACCGGCGGGACGAGCGGGGTGGGCCGGCTGCTGCGGCGCACCGCGCTGGCGGGGCTGCCGCAGCTGTGGAACGTGCTGCGCGGCGAGATGAGCCTGGTCGGGCCGCGCCCGGAGCGCCCCCGGGTCGTCCAGCAGTGCACCCAGGCCCACCCGGAGTACGCCGCCCGGCACCGGATGCCGGTGGGCATCACGGGACTTGCGCAGCTGCACGGGCCGCGCGGCGGCGCCTCCGTCGAGGACCGGGTCCGCTTCGACAACCTCTACATCGACAGCTGGTCGCTGTGGCAGGACATCCGGATCCTGTTGCGCACCGTGGCCCGCCTGGTGCGGCCGGAGGGCAGATGAGCGCGGGCGCACCGGCGTCCGCGCTGCCCGCGCCGTGGCACACGGCCGGCCGGGGCAGCGGGCGTCGGCGGCGCAACGGCCTCTGGTCTGCGTACGGCACCGCCGGCACCGTCGGCACCCGGACCGTCGCGGCGGTACACGCCGCCGGCCACGGCTCTGCCTGCGCCCTCTCTGTCTGCGCCCTCGACCCCGGCCCGCCGGCCGGCCCCCGCGCCCTGCCGCGGTTCCACATCGGCATCGCGGACACCCCTTGGCGGCTGCACCTCACGCGCGCGCCGCACCCGCTGCGCCGCCGTGCGCTGCCCCTCGACGAGACCACCACCCCGGCCGCTACCCCAGGAGGCATCCGGTGAAGGTTCTGCACATCATTACGGGCCTCGACGTGGGCGGCGCCGAGCAGCAGCTGCGACTGCTGCTGCGCCGGCTGCCCGCACACTGCGAGGTCATCACCCTGACCGATCCGGGCCCGGTCGCCCATGGCATCGAGGCCGACGGCACCCCCGTGACCCACCTCGGCATGACCGGCAACCGGGACCTGACCGCGCTCCCCCGTCTCGCCGGACTGATCCGCGGCGGCGGCTACGACCTGGTGCACACCCACCTCTACCGGGCCTGCGTCTACGGCCGGATCGCCGCCCGGATGGCCGGTGTACGGGCCGTGGTCGCCACCGAGCACTCGCTCGGCGATGCGGTCATCGAGGGGCGCCGGCTGACCCGTGGCGTCCGCACGCTCTACCGGGCCACCGAACGGCTGGGCACGGCGACGGTCGCCGTCTCGGACACCGTCGCCGCCCGGCTGCGCCGCTGGGGCGTACCGGAGCAGCGGATCCATGTGGTGCCCAACGGCATCGAGGCGCACCGTTTTGCATTCGATCCGGCCGCCCGTGCCCTGGTCCGCACCCGGCTGGGGCTGCCGCTGGACGCCTTCGTGGTGGGCGGCGCGGGCCGGCTGGTGCCCGGCAAACGGTTCGACGTACTGGTCCGCGCGGTGACCCAACTGCCGGGCGTACACCTGCTGTTGGCGGGCGCGGGGCCGGAGCGGGAGATGCTGCGGCGGATGGCGGAGCAGTTCGGCTCGGGCGACCGGATCCATCTGCTGGGCGAGCGTGACGGGGCCGTCGACGCCATGGCCGGCGGACGGGCGGCTGACGGACGAGCGGCTGACGGACGGGCGGCCGACGGGCCCGACATCCCCGGCCTGCTCTCGGCCATCGACGTCTTCGTCTCGCCCTCCCCGGACGAGGCGTTCGGGCTGGCCGTCCTGGAGGCGCTCGGGTCCGGGCTGCATGTGCTCTACGGCAGCTGCCCGGCGGTCGACGAACTGCCCGCCGACCAGGCGCCCGGCGCCCGCCACTTCAGCCTCGGGGTCCATGAACTCGCCACCGCACTGCGGGAGTTGCGGCGTGGCGGGCCGGGCCGGCTGCCGGTCCCGCCGGTGGTGCGGCGCTATGACATCACCCGTAGCGCCGAGGCGCTGATGTCCGTGTACGAACAGGCCGTGACCGCCGCCGCCCCGGTACGGCGCCGGAACCCCGCGGCGGTGCCCCCGCCCCAGGGCCGGACGGCCGCGCTCCCCGCGGCGGCCGTGTCGCTGCCGGACCCGTCCCGGTCGCCCGACCCGTCCCGGCTCTCGAAGAGGTAGCTGCCGGACGGCCCGTGGAGCGGGGACTCCGGCGCCCCTCGATGTCCGCCCAGCGCCCGCCGGGCGGTGAGGGGCCGACCCGCGTCCGTCCCGCCGAGCCGGTGTGCAGACCGGCCGGCCGCCGCACGCCCTCCGCATCGGCCCCCAGCAAGGCGCCCAGGGGAAGAGGAGAGGGCGGAGACGCGGCGGCGGGCGCGGGTCCTCATCGATGTCAACCCCCGGCCCGGCGCGACCGGCTCCGGCTCTTCACCGACCCGTCCTCGGGGCTCGATGTGGTCCGTGCGCTGCACCTCGATCCGACCGGCCGCACGGTGCCGCTCGCGCGCAGCGCCACCGGGCAGCACCCCGCTCCCGGCCCGCCCGATGCCGCCGCGACCGCTCGGAGTGTCGCAACGGCCTTAAAGCCGGCACCCCGCGCCCCCTCCATGCGGCACAGACAACCCGCACCGCACAAAGAGAAAGAGCAGGGAACTCCCATGTACGACCTCGTGGTGGTGGGCGCCGGCCCCTACGGACTCTCGATCGCCGCACATGCGGCGGCGGCCGGACTGCGGCTGCGGGTCCTGGGCCGGCCGATGGCCTCCTGGCGCGACCACATGCCCGACGGCATGCTCCTCAAGTCCGAGCCCTGGTCCTCCGATCTCTCCGACCCGTCGGGCGGCCACACCCTGGCCGACTACTGCGCCGCCCACGACCTGACCGCCGAGCACGGCGTCCCGCTGCCCCTCGACACCTTCACCGCCTACGGCAGATGGTTCGGCGAACGGGCGGTGCCACAGATCGAGGAGGTCACCGTCACCGGCGTCCGCCCGGACGGTGACGGCTTCCAGGTGCAGACGGACACCGGCGAACAGATCGCGGCCCGGACCGTGGCGCTCGCCGTCGGCGTGCTGCCGTTCGTCAACCGCCCCTGGCCGCTGCTCGAACTGCCCCCGGACCTCGCCTCGCACAGCAGCGACCACCGCGACCTGCGCCGCTTCCACGGCCAGGACGTCACCGTGATCGGCTCCGGGCAGGCGGCGCTGGAGACCGCGACCCTGCTCGCCGAACAGGGCGCCCGGCCCCGCATCGTGGCCCGCGCCGACCGGCTGCGCTGGGACGCCCCGCCCCAGCCGCTGGAGCGCGGCCGGCTGCGCGCGCTGCGCGATCCGCACTCCGGGCTCGGCACCGGCTGGCCCCGCCGGCTGTGGTCGGAGATGCCCTGGGCGGTGCGCCGGCTGCCCTCGGCGACCCGGGTGCGTATCGCCGAGACCGCGTTGGGCCCGGCCGGTGCCTGGTGGCTGCGGGAGCGCTTCGAGCCGGCCGTGCCGGTCCTGCTGAGCCACCGGCTCCGGGCAGCGGTCCCGCACGACGACGGGGTGCGGCTCCACCTCACCCATACGGACGGCGGTACCGAGACCGTGGACACCCACCATGTGGTGGCGGCCACCGGCTTCCGCCCGGACCTCGGGCGGCTGCGGCTGCTCGTTCCCCATGTGCGCACCACGCTGCGGACGGTGGGCGGCAGCCGGGCGCCCGAGCTGAGCTCCGGCTTCGAATCGTCGTGGCCCGGACTGTTCTTCGCGGGGCTGCTGACCGCCCCGTCGTTCGGCCCGTCGATGCGCTTCGTGTACGGCGCGGACTTCACCGCGGCGCGGCTGCTGCGCGGCGTACAGCGCCGGCTCGGCGACCGGCGCGGCGCCACCACCATCCCCCGCCCGGCGCGGGACAGCGCTCCGGCCGCGCAGGGGACGTAGGACGCGGGCCTCCCACGCCCGAGGGGTCGTCCGGCACCGGCCGGGCGGCCCCTGCGCCGCTCACTGGCAGCGGTCGACGGCCTCGATCGTGCGGGCCGCCTCGCCGAGCGCCGCGCGCAGCACGGCCGGGTCGGTGGCCTCGGCGCCCGCGCCCTCCGGGGGCACCAGCCAGCCGGTGCCGGTCACCGGCGGCTGTGCCGCGGTCCCTTCACCGCACAGCGCACCCAGCGCAATGCCCCGCCCGGAGGTCTGGGTACAGGCGCTGCCCGGCACGTCCCAGCCCGCTGCCGTGCCCGCGGGCACCAGAAAGCCCAGGGTGTCGCAGGTGCCGTCGTGCAGGACCGGGCCGACGCCGTCCCGCAGCCGGAGGATGTCGACGGCTTCCAGCCCCTGCCGGGCCGGCACCGTCACGAGGTCGCACGACTGCGCCGGTACGGCCGGTGCCCCGTCTGCGACGGCCTGGCCCGCGGACCCGTTGCCGCCCCTGCTCACGCCGGTCTCCCACACGGAGAACCCCTCCTCCTGCACGCACCAGACCCTTTACACCGTCTTCAACGGTCAGGCGTGTCAACAGCTACGGCGGCGTAACGCTGCAAAGGATGGCAGTTCATGGCAGATCGTGCGCGAGATATCCGATTTGTAGCCAAACTGGGCGTATCGGAGCCATCACAGCCGGTACGGTCATCCCGCCGCACCGCCAGGAGGCGGCATCGCCACCTGATGGCACGGAGAGGGCACGGAAAGGGCACCGAGAAAGGCAGCCATGGCGTCGCCAGCAGCAAGTTCAGCGTCGTCCCGCACCGTACCCGTCCGCCCGAACCTCGCTTTCCGACAGCTGCGCGGCCGGCTGTCGCCAGGCGAGTTCGCGGCGGCGGTCCGACGGTCCGCCCGTGAGATCGGCGAACAGGTCTCGTGCGACGCCCGCTATGTGGGCCGCGTCGAGTCCGGGGAGATCAGGTGTCCGAACTACGCCTACGAGCGCGTGTTCCGGCACATGTTCCCGGGGCTGACGCTGCCCGACATGGGTTTCGCGCCGCGCGAGGCGGTACGCGGACGGGGGGCGCGTACGGCGGCGGTCAGCGCCGCGCCCCTGGCAACCGACCCCGACCACCGCGATACCTGTATCCAGATCTGCGAGGAGAGCGACGTGCTGCGTCGCGCGTTCATCACCGGCGGCCCGGCAGCGGCCCTGGGCTTTGCCGCCCTGCATCCCATCGAGGCCGCCGCCGCATCCGCCCGGGTGCCGGGCCCCCGCGCATCGGCCACCGGCCGGGCCGGTGCCGCCGAGGCCTCCGCCGTCGAGGAGGCCGTCCGCCAGATCCGGCTGCTGGACGACCGGCACGGCGCGGAGGGCATCTACCGCCGCGCCGCCCAGCCGCTGCGCGCCGCCTACGAGTTGCTGGATGCGGGCGTACAGCGCAGATCGGTGTCCGACCGGCTGCACGCCGGGGCCGGTGAACTCGCCATCACCGTCGGCTGGTTGGCGCATGACTCGGGCCGTTTCGAGGACGCCCGCTCGCACTACGCGGAGGCCCTGGCCACCGCCCGGGTCTGCGGCGATGCCGCCCTGGAGGCCCACGCCTTCTGCAACACGGCGTTCCTCGCCCGCGACGCCGGCCGTCCGCGCGAGGCGGTGCGCGCCGCGCAGGCCGCACAGCAGGCCGCCAGACATCTGGCCTCGCCGCGGCTGCTGTCGCTGCTGGCGCTGCGCGAGGCGGGCGGCTGGGCGGGGCTGGCGGACCGCTCCGGCTGCGAGCAGGCGCTGGCCCGGGCGGAGCGGCTGTTCGCGGGCGGGCCGCGGGACGGCGACCCGGAGTGGATGACGTTCTACGGCGAGGCCGAACTGGCGGGCCTCCAGGCGCAGTGCTGGTCGGCAATAGGCGAAGCGGGGCGCGCGGTGGAGCACGCGCGCCGGGCGGTGGCTCTCCAGGACCCCCACTTCACGCGCAATATCGCCCTGTTCACCGCGGAGCTCGCGGGCGATCTCGCGGACAGCGGTGCGCCCGAGGAGGCCGCCGCGGCCGGGGACCGGGTGCTGACGCTGCTGACCCAGGTCCGGTCGGCCCGTATCCGTACGATGCTCGACGACACGGCCCGGACGCTGCGGGCGCACCGCGACTGCGGCGCGGTCGCCGACTTCCTGGAGCGGCACGCGGCATCGGCCGCGTCCGAGGACGGGACGGCGGCCCCGGACTCCGCCGACTGACGCGCACGGCCCGGCGGGCGGGCTCCTACGGGTCGTCAGGCGGCCCGCGGAGTCCGTCCCTTCGGGCCGTCAGCGGCCCGCGGAGTCCGCGCCTTCAGGCCGTTCCAGGTCCCGGACCTGCCCTCAGCCGAGGTGTCCGGTGTCGTTCCAGCGCTCGATGGCCGGCTCCCCGTAGGCCCAGCCGAGCACCGACAGGGACGTCGGCTCCAGCCGGATCCGGGCACCGAAGGAGATGTCCAGGCCCAGCCAGCGGGCGCCCAGGGCGCGCAGGATGTGGCCGTGCGCGAAGACCAGCACATCGCGGTCGGCCGAGCGCGCCCAGCCGATGACCTCGTCGGCCCGCGCGGTGACATCGGCGAGCGTTTCGCCGTCCGGCACCCCGTCGCGCCAGATGAGCCAGTCCGGCCGCCCGGACTTGATCTCGGCCGGCGTGAGGCCCTCGTACGCGCCGTAGTCGAACTCCATCAGCGCGTCCCACTGCTGCGCCCGGTCCCCGAAACCGGCCAGTTCACAGGTCTCCTTCGCCCGCACGAGCGGGCTGGTGCGGACCTCGACGCCCGGCAGGCCGTCCCAGGGTGCGCGGTGCAGCCGCTCGCCCAGCAGCTTGGCGCCGCGCCGGCCCTCGTCCAGCAGCGGGACGTCCGTACGGCCGGTGTGCCTGCCGGACAGGGACCACTCGGTCTGCCCGTGCCTGGCCAGGTATATGCGCGCTGCCATGGTCGTACCTCTCGCCGACTTCTCGGCTGTTCGTTGCTCGGTGCGGGCGGCGTCGACCGCGGGCCTTCCATCATCGCGCATCGGGTCGTTTTGTCCCTGACCGGGGAGGCCGTCAGGCCGCTGACCGGGGATGTCGCCCGGTCCGTGAGCGGGGAAGCCGTCCGGCCCCGGCCTGCCGGGACCTGCCCGGGGCGCGCCGGCCGTACAGCGTAGGGGCGCGCCGGGAGCGGCACCCGCAGGCGGCCGGTCCGTGGCCGGTCGCCCCACATGTCGGTGCCGGATGCGAGACTTCCGCAGGTGAACGTTTTCCGCGACAGCCGACCCGCCCCGGCCGCCCCCGGGGCGGAGCAGCCGGTGGCGACACCGGGCCTGCGGCAGAGGCTCACCGAACTGCGCGGCCCCGGGGTGCGCCCCCGCTCCCTCGATGCCCGCGCGCTCGCCGCGCTGGCCGCCAACCCCGGCTGCCGGCGCCGTGCGCTGCTGGACGGCGCGGGCATCGACAAGGGCGCGCTGGCCCAGGCGCTGGGCTCGCCCGCGGCATACGGGCAGTCCCAGTTCGCGTTCGTCCGGGGCAATGCGTTCGAGGCCCGCGTGAAGGCCGACGGCGGCACGGAGTTGCTGCGGCTGCTGCACGAACGGCTGGCGCCCGGCACGCCCGCTCCCTCGCCCGATGAGGTCGCCACCCCGGATCTGTCCGCGGCCGGGCCCGAGGGCCGGGCGGCGCGTACGGCGCTGGCGCTGCGCGAGGCGACCGCGGCCGGCGGCTGGGCCCTGCTCGACCATCCGCTGCTGGCCGTCGAGGTGGCCGGCTCGCCCGCCTATGTGGAGCCGGACGCGGTGGTGGTGCATCCGGACGGCGGCTGGACGGTCGTCGAGATCAAGTCCTTCCCGATGATCGACGGTTCGGCGGACGCCGCCAAGGTGGGCGCCGCCGCGCGGCAGGCGGCGGTGTACGTCCTGGCCCTGGAGCAGGTCGCGGGGCATGTCGGCGCGCGTACGGGCCGCGCGGTCCGGGTCCGCGACCGGGTGCTGCTGGTGTGCCCGAAGGACTTCTCCAACCTCCCCACGGCCGCGGCGGTCGACGTCCGCAAGCAGTTGGCCACGACCCGGCGGCAGCTGACCCGCCTGACCCGGGTCGAGGAGATCGCCGCCGTTCTTCCCGCCGAGACCACCTTCGACCTCCGGCTCGCGGACGACGGGAAGACCGCGACCCGCCCGCCCGAGGAGCTGGCCGATGCCGTCGAAGCGGTCGGTGCGGCCTACGCCCCCGAGTGTCTGGCCGCCTGCGAGCTGGCCTTCCACTGCCGTAAGCGGTCCCGTCAGGACGGCGCGGTGGAGGCGCTGGGGCGCGGCGTACGGGGCGAGTTGGGCGGGCTGCGCACCATCGAGGAGGTGCTGGCGGCGGCCGGACCGGACGGCCCGGAGCCCCCAGCGGACCCGGACGGTCCGGACGACCCTGCCGTGGTGGCGCTGCGCCGGGCCGCCGCGCTGCGCGCCGAGGCGCTGGCCGCCGTGCCGGCGCAGCGAGCGGAGGAGCCGGGATGTCACTGATCGAGACGCTGGCCCGGATGGAGGCGGTCGCCACGGGCCGCGCGCGACCGCGGTGCACGGTCCGGCACCGCCATCTGTCCGAACGCCCCCTGGTCCTCGTCCTGTTGACGACCGCGGGCGAGGCCGGCGCCCCGCTGGGCGCGCTGGTCGGCACGGACCGCGAGAAGCCGCAGCTGCTGGCCGTTCCGCAGCCGCGCGACCGCGATCTGCGGTTCGCGTTCCTCGCCGAGCTGGCCGAGACGGTGCTGCCGTATGTGGACGGCTTCGCGGACGCCATCGAGTGGGAGGAACGCAAGGAAACCGACCCGGAGACGGGCAAGAAGGTCCCGGTGCAGGTCGAACTGTGCGCGGACGCGCCCCAGTTGATCGTGCCGAGCGCCGCCGGTATCGAGTTCGTCCGGCTGCTGGGCCGCTCGATGCGGTTCCGGCGGACGGCCGAGCAGGAGCCGGAGACGCCGTACCCCGCACCCCCGCACGTCCCGCTGCTGGGCCGCTGGCTGACCCATTTCGGTGAGCGGGCGCGGGTCCCGGGCGCGAGCCTGCTGCTGTCCATGACGGGCCTGCTGACCCGCCACTGGGCGAGTGGCCAGAGCGTGCTGGAGGACCAGCATCTGGGCGCGCTGCTGTCCTGGATCGACCCGCCGCCGGGGCTGTCGGGCCAGGAGGCGGCCGAGCGCGCCGAGTCGGCGCGCGGCGCGGACGGGCAGCTGCTGTGCCCGCCGGCCGGCCCGGCCACCGACCCGGCGTTCGACAACCGGCTGCTGGCCCCCGCGATGGCCCGCTACGACGCCGGGCTGCCGGGCGCCGAGGACGCGCTCCGCGCCCTGGTCGAGGGGCAGCTGCGGCCGACCTGGGACGCCGTCTGGCACGGCCTCGATCTGCTGCGGGCGCTCCCCGCGGGCAGCCGGGTCCCCGACCGCTGGAAGCGCGACCGCTGGTCGTACACGGCACACCGCGACCGGGTGCGCGCCGGGGAGCCCCCGCAGCCCCGGCAGGACGACGCGGTCACCGCCGCGCAGAAGCTGTCCGCGCGGGAGACCGCGCAGGCCCAACTGGACGCCCAGGAAGCCCTGGACGACCCGTTGGTGATGGCGGGGCGCCGGCTGGCCGGCGAGGCGTTCCAGGGCACGGTCACCGCCGTCGAGATGGCGTTCTCCGAGGGCAAGCGGCCGATGCCCCGTCCGCTGGTCACGCTGCGGACGGCCGACCGTCCGCAGCTGTCCGAGGGCGGCAAGCTCCACCGCGCCCTGGCGGACGGCAGGACCCAGACCGCCGAATTCGTGGCGGCCGGGGCCGAGGAACCGGGTGCGCTGGTGGTGCGGCTGACGGGCGGGATGGGGCGCGGGAAGACACCGGAGCCCGGTTCGGTGCCGGAGCCGGACGAGACCGTGTGCTGGACGCTGTTCGAGCACGCGCCGCGCGGCGGACCGGAGCTCCCGGACCCCGAGGACACCCCGTGGACCCACGGCGGCCCCCCGCCCGGCCCCGCGGACGCACCGCACGACTCCCCCGACCCCGTGACCCCGGAGGACTTCCTGTGACCCGCGCCCGGTATGCGACCGCCCTGGAGAACACCGCCGTATGACGGCCACTCAGGACCCCCACGCCACCACAGCCGGCTCCTTCGATCCCGCCGCCGCGGCCGCCACGGCGACCGAGGCGATCCTGCACGACACGCTGTACGGCTCCCGGCGCGGCGTGGTCGTGGACTCCCCGCCCGGCGCCGGCAAGTCCACCCTCGTGGTGCGGGCGGCCCGTGAACTGGCCGCCGCCGGACGCCCGCTGATGGTGATCGCGCAGACCAACGCCCAGGTCGACGACCTCGTGCTGCGGCTCGCCGAGAAGGACCCGCAGCTGCCGGTCGGCCGGCTGCACAGCAGTGAGCCCGGCGCGTTCGACCCGGCGCTGGCCGAGCTGCCCGCGGTCCGTACGTCCGCGAAGGCCGCCGATCTGGCCGGGATGGACATCGTGGTCTCGACGGCCGCGAAATGGGCGTACACCAAGGTCGACGAGCCGTGGCGGCACGCCATCGTGGACGAGGCCTACCAGATGCGCTCCGATGCGCTGCTGAGCGTCGCCGGGCTCTTCGAGCGGGCGCTGTTCGTCGGCGACCCGGGCCAGCTGGACCCGTTCAGCGTGGTCGGCGCGGAGCAGTGGGCGGGGCTGGCGTACGACCCGTCCGCGAGCGCGGTGTCCACCCTCCTGGCCCACAACCCCGATCTGCCGCAGCACCGGCTGCCGGTCTCCTGGCGGCTGCCCGCCTCGGCCGCGCCGCTGGTCTCCGCCGCGTTCTATCCGTACACCCCCTTCCGCAGCGGCACCGGCCACGGCGACCGCCGGCTGGCGTTCGGGGTGCCGGGCGACGGCTCGGGGGTGGACCGCGTCCTGGACGAGGCCGCGGAGTCCGGCTGGGGCCTGCTGGAGCTCCCCGCCCGCCGTACGCCTCGCACGGACCCGGAGGCGGTCCGTGCGGTGGCGCAGGTCGTGCGCCGGCTCCTGGACCGCGGTGGCGCCGCGACCAGCGAGGGCCGGCGCGATCCGGACGGGGCGCCGGTCCCGGTGCCGCTGACCGCGGGCCGGATCGCGGTCGGCACGGCCCATCGTGACCAGGCGGCGGCCGTCCGCTCCGCGCTCGCCGGCCTCGGCGTGACCGGGGTCGCGGTGGACACCGCCAACCGTCTCCAGGGCCGCGAGTTCGATGTCACGGTCGTGCTCCACCCGCTCTCCGGCCGCCCCGACGCCACCGCGTTCCATCTGGAGACCGGACGGCTGTGCGTGCTCGCCTCCCGCCACCGGCACGCCTGCATCGTGGTCAGCCGGGCGGGCGTCGCCGACCTGCTGGACGAGCACCCCTCGACCGAGCCGGTCCGTCTGGGCGTCACGGTCAAGTTCCCGGACGGCTGGGAGGCCAACCACGCCGTCCTCGCCCACCTGGCGGAACACCGGGTGGCATGGCGCCCGTAACCGGGTGGCATGGGTCCCTGGGGGAGTTGCCCGCCACCTGCCGCCGCGGACGGACGGCAAGCCGGCGGCCGGCCCCCGTACGGCACGGCCTCCGGCCCCCTTGCGCGGGGCGGGACAATGGAATGCGGCACACGATCTGGAGGTAGGTACATGTCCGAGCCGCGACCGGCTCCCGACCCGCGTGGTACGGCGCCGGGACCACGGCGGATGAAGCCCGCGCAGCTGCTCTTCGAGCCGCCCGAGGCCGTCGCCGACCCCGAGCACTTCTTCGGCCTGGAGTCGATGGAGGATCCGCGCGAGCTGCTCAGCCGTGCCACGGAACTGGCCCTGGCCTTCCGCGCCGCGGCCGACCGCGCCACGGAATTCCAGGCACTGGCCGCCGCCCAGCTGACCGATCCCAGCCGGTTCGACCGGATGCCGCCGGCCGTGCTGGCGGAGCAGGCGGAGTGGACCGAGGACTATGCGCAGAAAATGATCGAGTTCGGCGCCGGTCTGATGCGCAGCAGCAGCACCCTGCCGGGCGACATGGACTGAGCGCCCCCGGTCCCGCCGACCACCCCAGGCGTCACATCCGCACCACACACCCCGCTACGGCTCATGGTCCAAGATCATGGGCCGCTGGCATATGCAAGAGGCGCAAGATACCGGCTCCCCCGCCACCCCGTCCCGTTTTCCGGCAATCAGCTCAACGCGCACGCGCCGTCTCGGTAGACCTGTCCCCCATGAGCGAATGGCTGCCCGAGACCCCCCGCACCCTGGCCTTTCCCACCGCCGCGTATGTCACCCTCGCGGGCGCCGACTGGCTCGCCTCCGCCAGCCCCCACCCCGACGAGATGCACGCCCTGTGGGCCACCCGCCCCGCCGCGCCGAGCGTGCTGCCGTGCGGCACCGCCTTCGACGTGATCAACGCCCCCGCGCTCTTCGGGCGGCGGATGGTCGACCGTTTATGGTCCGACGGTCCCGGCTCCGGCCCGGTGGCGGCGCACCGCGGCCGGATCCTGCTCTTCGCCGCTCCGGGCACCGCCCAGCGGCTGCCCGCGCTGCTCGGCTGGGAGGAGTGGGCCACCGCCGTCCCCCCGCTGCTGTGCCACGGCAGCGGCGATGCGGTCACCGTCCCGCCGCTGCACCCCTGTCGTGGCGCCACCGAGGACGCACCGGCAATCGGGCCGTTCCTGGCTGCCGAGGAACCGTCCGCCCCGGCCGGCTCCCGCTGGCTGGTGGCGCCGGACGTCCGCGACCCCTGGCTGCCGGGACCGGACGTGCTGCTGTGGGCCTGTGTCCGCGCCGCCCGCTCCGTGGCCGGTCCCGAGCAGGAAACCGCAGCTCAGCACCCCGTTTCGGCGCTGACCCGGGGCTGAGACAAACCGATTTTTGTCCTCCCCGACCATGATGCTAATGTTTTCCCCGTCAGCAGGCGCCGCTAGCTCAGTTGGTTAGAGCAGCTGACTCTTAATCAGCGGGTCCGGGGTTCGAGTCCCTGGCGGCGCACAGACAGTCGAAGGCCTCCACCACGGTGGGGGCCTTCGTCGTTTGCCGGTCCCTGCGCGCGCACTGCCGGCCGTCCGCCGCGGCCTCGGGACAGCCGGGCATCCGCGGGGCGTCAGTCGCGCCCGACCTTGACCGCCCAGTCCCCGTCGGTCGTCCGGCCCTCCACCTGGATGCGGACGCCGTCCTCGGCGTCGTTCATGCTCTCCCCCACGCCCAGGGGCGCGTCCGCGAGCGGCGGGTAGACGGAGGAGCCCCGGCAGGCCGAGGTGCCGGGGTGCCCGTCGAGGACCTGCACGGGTCCCGTCCCGGAGGGAGCGCGGCTGCGCACGCGGTAGACCAGGACACCCTCGGCGCACATGGAGCGGTCATTGCCCATGGCACCGCGTGCCTCGATGGCGACGGCGCTTTCGGGCCCCGTACGGGCCACCAGGAGCCGCGTGTGGCGCTGGGCGCGGGGCTCCTTGGGGGCGGACAGCGTGCGCAGCGAGTGCACGGCCGGGCGGGTCAGATCGACGCAGTCAACCTGGTTGTCGGAGATCCAGCCCAGCTTCCATTTGTGCCAGGCGAAGGGGTCGGGCGCCAGACCGAACTGGCTGCCCATGAGGTCCCAGTCGCCGACGTAGGTGTCCCAGTCGCCCTTGCCGTCCGCCGGCCGGTGGTAGAGGTCCGGCAGGTCGAAGACGTGCCCGGTCTCGTGGGCGAGGACGTTGCGGTCCGGCGGGGTCTGCTCGAAGACGGTGACGAACCGGCGCAGATCGCGGTCGTCGGCGTGCATCGGGCGGTCGAGGTTGACGACCTTGGTGGCGTCCGAGTCGACGCCGGGGGCGTCCGGGTCGGCGACGAAATAGACCACGTCGAAGCGGCCGAAGTCCACGAACGGGTCGGCGGCGGCGACCGCGTCGCGCAGATACGAGGAGCGCCGGCCGGCGTCCCAGTCGCGCTGTATTCCGTAGGAGGCGGACGGGTGCGGCATCCGGATCCAGTACCGGTGGACGCGCGGGCGCAGCCGGAACTTCCCGTACGAGGCGCGGTCGAAGAAGCCGGAGGTGGCGGGGAAGTAGTCGCGGGAGAGCTCTTCCGGGTCGGCGGACGGCCGGGCGTCCGGGAAGGACAGGTAGATCATGACGGCGTCGAGCGGGCGGTCGGGGCGCGGATAGGCGCTGTTCCAGCTGTCGACGCCCTCGGAGTGGTGCGCGTCGGTGCGTCCCAGGGCGCACGGGAGTGCGGCCTCGGAGGCGGTGGCGGGTCCGGCCACGATGGACGTCGCGATGAGCGCACTCAGGGAAGTGGCGACGGCCGCGACGCGCCGCAGACGGCGGCGATCCACCCCGTCGGGTGTCTGAGCGCGCGGCACATCTACCTCCAGGGACGGATTCGGAGACCTCACCTACCCTGTGGCGATTTAATGCTATTCGTCCTGTTTTACAGCCCCGGAAGAGTGACCGGCGCGTCTTCGTCAGCCCGTAACGGAAAGTCACAAACAGCCAATGGGGCATTCAGTACGAACAGAGCCGCGCAGAAATGGCTGAAGTTCCGTCATGCGGGCGGACGATCACGGCTGCGTCGCTGGCTCGGCCGTTGCGCCAGCCTCTATGATCGCCACACTTTCCAGCGCGAGATCCACCCTTCATCACGAGACAGCGCCATGCGGGAGCGAGCAGTGAGCGGACACCCCGACAGTCCGGGCCGCACGCCCGGAGCGACGCTCCCCTCAGTGACGGAGCGTAACGGTACGACCAAAGGATCTGCCGAAGCCCGGCATGCCCCGGCCGGCCGCTGCGATGACACCGCGGCCTCGCTCGGCGACTACCGCGCCACCTTCTACGCCGCCCGGCTGGCGATGGCGGTCCTCAACCGCGACGGCCTGGTCCTCGCCGCCAACCCCGCCTTCGGCGAACTGGTCGGCGCCGAACCGGCCGAGCTGGTCGCCGCCACCGCGGCGGACCTCACCGACCTCGGTGCCGACCCCCGGGTGTGGACCGCCTACCGCGAGGTGCTGTGCGGCCGCAGCGACCGGCTGCGCTGCACCCGCCGCCTCAAACACCCCGAAGGGCACTCCATCTGGGTGGAGGTGACCGTCGAGCCGCTGACCCCGGAGCCACTCAGCGGCGAGGAGCGGATGCTGCTGTCGGTGGCGGACATCAGCGACCGGCACGATCTGCTGGCCCGGCTGCGGCATCTCCAGATGCACGATCCGGTGACCCGGCTGCCCAACCGGGCGCTGTTCTTCGAGCGGCTCTCCACCGCGCTGGAGACCGCCTCCTTCGAACCGTCCGGCACCGGCCGGATCGGGCTGTGCTACCTCGACCTGGACGGTTTCAAGGCCGTCAACGACACCCTCGGGCACCGCGTCGGCGACCGGCTGCTGAGCGCGGTGGCGCAGCGTCTGACGCGCTGCGCGGAGAGCGCGGCGGACCGCGGGCCGGGCCACGCCGGGCACCTCGTCGCACGACTGGGCGGTGACGAGTTCGCTCTTTTGGTGGAGGACTCCACCGGCACCGACCAGCTGGCCGAGCTGGCCCAGTCCGTCCTGGACGCGCTTCAGCGCCCGTTCGACCTGGCCGGGCAGCGGCTGTCGGTGTCGGCGAGCATCGGCGTGGTGGAGCGGGCCGCCACCGGCACCACCGCGACCGGTCTGATGCAGGCCGCGGACACTACGCTGTACTGGGCGAAGGAGGACGGGAAGGCGCGCTGGACGCTGTTCGACCCGGAGCGCAACGCCCACCGGATGACCCGGCAGGCGCTCTCCAGCACGCTGCGGCCCGCCGTGGACCGCGGCGAATTCACCCTGGAGTACCAGCCGCTGGTCGGACTGGGTGACGGCCGTGCGCAGGGCGTGGAAGCACTGGTGCGCTGGCGGCATCCGCAGTTCGGGACGCTGTCGCCGAATCGGTTCATCGCCCTGGCGGAGGAGAACGGCGCGATCGTCGAGCTGGGCCGCTGGGTCCTGGAGCGGGCCTGCTACCAGGCACGGGCCTGGCAGCTGGGGCACCCCGGCCAGCCGCTGTTCGTCAGTGTCAATGTGGCCGTA
Organism: Streptomyces sp. MCA2; assembly: GCF_023544705.1. Classification (NCBI taxonomy): domain Bacteria; kingdom Bacillati; phylum Actinomycetota; class Actinomycetes; order Kitasatosporales; family Streptomycetaceae; genus Streptomyces; species Streptomyces sp. MCA2. The sequence goes on along the minus strand of NZ_JAMJFM010000086.1, from coordinate 639 downwards.
CGTCAGGTGTGGGACTCCGACCTGGTCGCGGATGTCGCCGGGATTCTGGCGGAGACCGGGCTGCCGCCGCGGCTGCTTCAGCTGGAGCTGACCGAGTCGGCCGTGATGGGCTCGGCCGGGCGCCCGCTCCAGGCCCTCCAGGCGCTCAGCGACATGGGCGTACGGATCGCCATCGACGACTTCGGCACCGGCTACTCCAACCTCGCCTACCTCAGCCGCCTCCCGGTGTCCGTACTGAAGCTGGACGGATCCTTCGTCCGCGGCTTCCGCTCGCAGGAGCACCCCAACCCGGCGGACGAGATGATCGTGGAGGCGCTGGTGGCGCTGGCGCACCGGCTGGGCCTCACGGTCACCGCCGAGTGCGTGGAGAGCGCCGAGCAGGCCGAGCGGCTCCGCCGGATCGGCTGCGACACCGGCCAGGGCTGGCTCTACTCCCGCCCCGTCGCCCCCGAACGGGTCGAGGCCCTGCTCGACGCGGGCCGGCACACGGGCGCCTGAGGGTCCTGCGTACACGGACCCGGGGCGGGCGGAACGCCGTTCCGCCCACCCCGGAAAAAGAATCCCGCCGCGACGGCGCGCACCCCCCACGGCGAGGGTCCGGCGGAATCGACGACGGCCGCAGCCACCGCGTACGACTAC
>NZ_JAMJFM010000085.1:0-27441 GCF_023544705.1 Streptomyces sp. MCA2 | reverse complement strand
ACGTCGTGAGCCCGGCCAGCGCGCGCGACAGCGCGGTCAACGCCTCGGTGATGTGCGGGAGTTCCAGCGGATCCGGCGCGGCCAGGACGCGCTGTCGCAGCTCGCGGTCGGCGCCGAGCAGCGCCTCGGCGCCGAGGCGTACCCGCAGGGCGCCCGGCGCGTCGCCGAAGCGGTGTCCGCCGCGTGCCCTCCAGGGCGCCAACTTCCGCTCCAGCGCACGGGATTCCACGATCCCGTGGGCCGCCAGCGGCCGGCGCAGCGGCTCGAAGTCGGCGTAGAGATGGCTGCCGGAGTGCGGTGGGCGGCAGACGGCGCCGACCTCGGTGACGGTGTGGTGGAGCGCCGCGGCGAGCGTGCCGTACACCCGGGCGGCGGTGGCCGTCCTGGCGCGCACCTCGTCGGGTTCGCCGAGCGCATGGGTGACGGCGCAGCCGACCGGCCCGGGAAGCGGCGTGGAGACCGCGGTGAGCGCGTCGAGCGCGGCGGTCCGCAGGAGGGCTCCCCGGTCGGTGGCGGGGAAGCGGGCCAGGGCGGCCGGCCAGGAGGCGGGCACCAGCGTGGCCCGCAGGTCGGTGAGCACCACGACCTCCCCGGGCAGCATCTCGGCGGGGCTGAGCACCACGGTGTCATGCGGATCGTGCAGCAGATCGCGGCGCGTCTCGTCGCTGATGATCCACAGCCCTTCCTGCGCCGCCGCCTCACAGACCTCGTGCAGCTGTTCGGGCGCGGGGCAGGTGCCGGTCGGATCGTCGGCGACGGACAGGACGAGAACGCGCGGACCGTCGCCGTGCATCCGGGCCCGGCGGACGGTCTCCAGCAGTGCGAACGGGTCGGGCACCCCGCCCGATTCCGCCGGTACGGGCGCGAGATGCACCGGGCGCCCGAGCAGCCGGGCGGGCGGTGCGTACCACTCGGAGCAGGGCCGCGGCAGCAGCACCGCCCCGTCGGCCGCGGCGTACAGCGCGAGGAGCAGGGCCGGCGCCCCGGGGGCGGCGAGGACCCGGTCGGGGGTGGTGGCCAGGCCGCGGCGTTCCCAGTAGCCGCAGGCGGCGGTGCGCAGCTCTACGGAGCCGCCGGGCGGCTCGGCTTCGGTGCGGTCGGCGGCCGCGGCGAGGTGCGCGGCGAGTTCCGGGAGGACCGGAAGGCCCACCGGCGGATCCGGCTCCGGCTCCCGCTGCGGATCCGGGGCGGTCCGCTGCATCCGTACCTCCACTCCGCGACGGCGGGTCGATCGTGGGCCCGTCACATGAGGGGCGGCCTCGTCCACCTTGGCAGATGGCGGGGGTGGCGACGGGGGGCGACACGTCAGCGGGGAGGGGGACGGGCGTTCAATGCGCCGGGCGGGCCGTGGGGGCCTCGTAGCGGTGCACCGTCACCACCTCGCCGGCGCCCCACTCCTGCCGCTCGGTGGCGCGCCGGGTCCAGCCCAGCTGCTCGTAGAGGGCGATGGCCGCGGTGTCGGTGTCCTTCACCTCCAGTACGGGACGCAGTCCGCGGGCCGCCGCCTCCGCCTCGACGGCGCGCAGCAGACGTCCGCCGAGGCCCGCGCCGCGTGCGGTGGGTGCGACGCACAGCCGGCCGGCCTCGTGTCCGCACAGCGCCACATGGCCGACGACCGAGCCGTCCGCCTCGGCGACCCACGCGGCGGTCAGCCCGTCGGGGGTCAGCCATCCCGCCGGATCGTCCGGCCAGTGGTGCGGATAGCCGCTGTGGGTGTGCACCTCGGCCAGGACCGCCACACAGGCGTCGAGGTCGGTGTCGCGCCGTCTCCTGATCATCCCGGAAGCGAAGCACGGACGGCCGGGACGCGGACGGGCGGGGCACGGACGGGCGGGGCCGGCAGGCGGCCGGGGCGCGGAGGGGCGGGGCACGGACGGGCGGGGCCGGCAGACGGCCGGGGCACGGAGGGGCGGGGAACTGACGGCCGGGACGCGGAGGGCCGGGACACTGACGGCGGGGACACGGAGGGCCGGGACACTGACGGCGGGGACACGGAGGGCCGGCGCACGGCAGCCGGACCTGAAGGCCCACGGAGGGCCGGGGCACGGCAGCCGGACCTGAGCGCCCACGGAGACCGGTGAGACACCCCCGAGGCCCGTCGCGGCGCCTTCCTGCCTGTTCCAGGCTGTGTGGGGTACAAGGTGGCGCATGCGATCGCTATTGACCCATCTCGACCGGCGGACCTTCCACCTCATTGCCGCGCGCGAATGGCCGGGCGCGCAGCGGGTGCTGCCCCGGCTGACCCGTAGCGCCAACCACGGGCTGCTGTGGTTCGGTCTCGCGGCCGGCGCGGCGGCGCTGGGCGGCCGGCCGATGCGCCGGGCCGCGCTGCGCGGGGTGGCTTCGCTGGCCGTGGCGTCGGCGACGGTGAACACGCTCGGCAAGCGCTCGGTGCGGCGCGAGCGGCCGCTGCTGGACACGGTCCCGGTCATACGGCAGCTGCACCGTCAGCCCATCACCTCCTCCTTCCCGTCCGGGCACGCCGCCTCGGCGGTGGCCTTCGCGACCGGTGTGGCCTTCGAGAACAAGTGGTGGGGTCTGGCGCTGGCGCCGGTGGCCGCTTCGGTGGCGTTCTCCCGCGTCTATACGGGGGTGCACTATCCGGGTGATGTGCTGGCGGGTGCCGCGCTGGGGGCGGGCGCGGCGTTCGCGGTCCGGGGTTTCGCGCCGACCCGCGCCCAGCTGGCGCCGCCCGCCAGACCGCGCGCCGACGCGCCCGCACTGCCGGGCGGCCGGGGCCTGGTCGTCGTGGCGAACCAGGGCTCGGGGCAGCGCACGGGCGGCCCCCGCCCGGACCGGGCCGAGGAGGTGCACGGGGTGCTGCCGCAGGCCGAGGTGGTGGTGTGCGGCGGGCAGGACGGCGAGCCGCTGGACAAGGTCCTCGAAGATGCCGCCGAGCGGGCCAGAACGCTGGGCGGCGCCCTGGGGGTGCTCGGCGGCGACGGCACCGTCAATGCCGCGGCGGAGGTCGCGCTGCGGCACGGGCTGCCGCTCGCGGTACTGCCCGGCGGCACCCTGAACCACTTCGCGTACGACCTGGGGATCGAGACCTACGCGGAGGCGGCACGCGCCGTGGAGACCGGTGAGGCCGTGGCGGTGGACGTGGCGCGCTTCCGGGCCGAGCCGCATCCGGAGGCGCGGCACTTCCTCAACACCTTCTCGATCGGCGCGTATCCGGAGCTGGTGCGGATCCGCGAGCGCTGGGCGGGGAAGATCGGCGCCTGGCCGGCCGGGGTGCTGGCGGCGTGGGAGGTGCTGCGCACCGCCGCGCCGCTGACCTTGAAGATCAATGGCGAGCGGCGCGCCGTATGGCTGCTGTTCGTCGGCAACTGCCAGTACCGGGGGCTGGGGTTCGCGCCGGTGCGCCGGCACGACCTGGCCGACGGGGTGCTCGATGTGCGGGTGGTGCACGGCGGCAGGCTGGCCCGCACCCGGCTGCTCGCCGCGGCCCTGACGGGCACCCCGCGCAGCTCTCCGGTGCTCGGCGAGGCACGCCTGTCCCGGCTGCACATCAGCGGGCTCCCGGAGGGTACGACGCTGGCGTTCGACGGTGAAGTGACGCCCGCCCCGGCCGAGTTGACGCTGGACAAGCACAAGGAGGCGCTGACGGTCTACCGCCTGCTGCCCGAATAATGAGACCCCACTCTCAGGATGCGAGATTCCGACGTACGGTGTGATCACCACACCGAAGGGCGGCCGGGCCTGGTTCCGCACGGCCGCCCGAGTGGTGACCCGGGCGCCGCCGCGCGCGTCCCGGTCACCGCTCCGGATCATGCGAAGGAGTCGACCATGCCGCAGGAATCCGCCGTCTACACCCACGGCCACCATGAGTCCGTACTGCGCTCCCACACCTGGCGCACCGCCGCCAACTCGGCCGGCTATCTCCTGGATTCCCTGCGGCCGCACATGCAGATCCTGGACGTCGGCTGCGGCCCCGGCACCATCACCGCCGACCTGGCCGCACTGGTACCGGACGGGCAGGTCACCGGCCTGGAGCACGCACCGGACGTGCTCCACCAGGCGCGCGCCACGGCCGCTGAACGGGGCCTGACGAACGTCCACTTCGCGGTCGGCGATGTCCACGCCCTGGACTACCCCGATGACACCTTCTGTGTGGTGCACGCCCACCAGGTGCTCCAGCACGTGGGCGACCCCGTCCAGGCGCTGCGCGAGATGCGCCGGGTCACCAAGCCCGGCGGGATCGTCGCCGTCCGCGATTCGGACTACTCGGCCATGACCTGGTACCCGGAGGTCGACGGGATGGCCGACTGGCTGCGGCTGTATCTGCGGGTGGCCCGCGCCAACGGAGGTGAGCCGGACGCCGGACGCCGGCTGCACGCCTGGGCCCGGCAGGCCGGTTTCGCCCCGGACGCGATCACCGCCACCGCTGGCACCTGGTGCTACCGCACCCCGCAGGAGCGCTCCTGGTGGAGCGAGCTGTGGGCGGACCGCACGGTCAGCTCCTCCTACGCCCGGATCGCGGTGGACGGCGGGCATGCCACGGCGGCGGAGCTGGACCGGATCGCGCAGGCCTGGCGCGCATGGGGCGCCGACGAGGACGGCTGGTTCGGCATCCTGCACGGCGAGATCCTCTGCCGCGTGTGACGTCCGGGGCTCCTGCCGCCCGACGTCCGCGGGACATCCGGCCGGCCGACGGCACCGAAGGGATGGTCCGCCGGCTGCTCGCAGGGAGAGCGCCCGGTCTTCGGCGCACCCGGTGCGGGTACGCCGAAGACCGGGCGGCGGCTCAGAGCATCACGTGCGGGTACTGCTCGGCGCGCTGCTGGAAGGCCAGGACCGCGGGGTTCTGCACGGTGCCGCCGCGGATCTCGATCGCCCGGCGGATCGTGCCGTCACCGTCCCAGCCGGCCGGCCCTTCGAGGACCGGCCGCAGGAACGGGATCAGCGCCTCGCTGTTCTCCCAGGTGGCCGCGTCCCACAGGTAGGAGGGGCTGTGGTCCACGCCGTAGTAGTGGACGTGGTCGCCGACGGTGAACATCGGGGCGTCGAAGGTGGTCGGCCGGGCCCAGGCGAAGCCCATGCCCTCGTCGCAGGAGACATCGATGACCAGGGTGCCGGGCTCGAGCTTCGGCAGGTCCTCCTTTATCAGGAACATCAGCGGCGCCGCGGTGTCCTGGAGCACGCAGTTGACGATGATGTCGTGCCGGGCGAGGAACTCGGCCAGCGGCTCCGGGCCGTCCTCGGTGAGCACCACGCTGCGCCGCGGGTCGAGGGTGCCGTCGGCCTCGTCGTGGTCGAAGTGCACGATCCGCGCCGAGTGGATCGGTGAGCTGACGGCGGTGACGCCGCGGGCGGTCAGCACGTCCACGTCGTGCACGCCCAGCGCGCTGAGCGCGGTGACCGCTCCGCGGGCGGTGGCGCCGAACCCGATCACCACCGCTCGCCGCCGGCGCCCGTAGTCGCCGGTCGCCCCGGTCAGCTGCATGGCGTGCAGCACCGACGAGTAGCCGGCCAGCTCGTTGTTCTTGTGGAAGACGTGCAGGTTGAACGAACCCTCGGGGGTCCAGTGGTTCATCGCCTCGAAGGCGATCACGGTGAGCCTGCGGTCGATGGCGGCCTGCGTGACCTTCTCGTCCTGCACGCAGTGCGGCCACCCCCACAGCACCTGGCCGTCCCGCAGTTCGGCCAGATCCTCGTGCAGCGGTTTGGCCAGCAGGATGACGTCACACTCCGCGATCAGCTCCTCGCGTGAGCGGAAACCGGCGACCAACGGTGCGAGTTGACGGTCCGGGACACCGAAGTGCTCTCCGTAACCGGTCTGTAGGTAAATGCTGGGCAGGAGATCGGCGTCGATACGTCCGAAGTGCGCCGGGTGGATCGGCAGACGGTGCTCGTTCTCTTTACGGGTCTGCGACATGATTCCGAGCTTGAGCTGCTGCAAAGTACCCCTTTGATTACTCCCTGTTTAGCACACCCCGCAGTACGGGGCCCCGGGCCGACAGCGCTCCTCCGGGCCGGGCGCCCTGACTGAGCGCACCCGACGCGACGGGGTGCGGACTGATCACGGCCAACTGATCGCGAACCGGCAGGGCGTCCAACTAGGCTTGTCCATATGGACATTCTGGGGACCTCATTGCGGGTGTGCGTCGGTGATCTCAGTGCCGCGATCGGCGTCTACGAACGGCTGACGGGCGCGGAGGCGATCCGCTTCCAGCGCGGCGGGGTGTCGGTCGCGGCCGTCGGGCCATTCTTCCTGATGAGCGGCCCCGAGGCGGAGTTGTCGGTGCTGCGGAAGATCACGGCGACCATCGCCGTCAAAGATGTGGACGACGCGGTGGCCGATCTGACGGCGGTCGGCGCGGACATCATCGCCGGTCCCCTGCCGACGCCGATCGGCCGCAATCTGGTGGCCCGCCACCCGGACGGTTCGGTCTTCGAGTACGTCGACCGGAAGCAGGACGGGGAGGCCTAAGCCTCCCCGTCCTGCTTCCGGTGCGTGCGGACCGCCTCGTCAGGACACTTCAAGGACGATCTTGCCGCGGGTCCGCCCGGCCATGCTCCGCCGGAACGCCTCGGCGGCCTCGCGCAGCGGGAGGATCACCTCGACCGGCACGGTCAGCTTCCCGGCGTCCGCGAGGGCGCCGAGCGCGGTCAGATCGTCGGTGTCGGGGCGCACCCACACCATGTGGCCGCCCTTGCTCTTGACCTCGCCGTCGGCGATGGACGCCACCCGGCCGCGGTCCTTGAGCAGCTCCTGCGAGACCTCCACGACGCCACCGCCGACGAAGTCCACGGCCGCGTCGACGCCTTCGGGCGCCAGTGCCCGCACCCGGTCGGCCAGACCGTCGCCGTAAGTGACCGGCTCCGCGCCGAGGGACCGCAGGAACTCGTGGTTGCGCTCGCTGGCCGTACCGATGACGCGGGCCCCCTGCGCCACCGCGATCTGGACGGCGAGCGAGCCGACACCACCCGCGGCGGCGTGCACCAGGACGGTCTCACCGGCCTTCGTGCCGACCCGCTTGAGCGCCTGATAGGCGGTCAGCCCGGCGAGCGGGAGCCCGGCGGCCTGCTGCCAGCTGAGCGAGGCGGGCTTGCGCGCCAGGGTCCGGACCGGCGCGGCGACCAGTTCGGCGTAGGTGCCGTGCTGCACCTCGTCCTTGCGGACATAGCCGATGACCTCGTCGCCGACCTCGTACTCGGTGGCGTCCGCGCCCACGGCCTCGACCACGCCCGCCACGTCCCATCCGGGAATGAGCGGGAAGTGCACGTCCATCATCGGGTCCAGATAACCCGCGACGATCTTCCAGTCCACGGGATTGACCCCGGCCGCCTTGACCCGGATCAGGAACGAGTCCGGGCCCACCTTCGGTTCGGGGCTGTCGGTGTATTCGAGGACGTCGGGGCCGCCGTAGCTGTTTGCGATGATTGCCTTCATGATCCGCTACAACGTGTGACGGCCGGGGTTCATTCCACGGTCGGGCGCACGGTCACCGCAATGGCGTACGAGGCGCACGGCGGCCGGCCGGCGGTGCCGGACGCTCAGCCGGGTTGTGCCCCCAGGGCGCGCAGCAGGAACGGGAGGAGCTCGCGGATCGCCGCCTCACCGGACGAGGGGCCGTCCGTGCTGCCGGAGTGTGCCGCGTCCGGCGTCAGGAAGAGGCGGCTGACCATCGAGCCGACGACCAGGTCGGCCAGCACATGTGCGTCCTGGAGCGGCGGGATGTCGCCGCGGGCGACCGCGCGGCGCACCACGGCGGCGGCCCGGTCGCGGACCGGCTGGATGATCGCGGTGTCCAGGACGCGGGCCAGCGCCTCGTTGTGCGCGGCCTCGCCGATGAGGACGTGCAGCAGCCGGCCGCCGGGGCCCTCCATGGTGCCGGCCTTGTCCCGGAGCAGGACGGCGAGGTCGCCTTCGAGGCTGCCGGTGTCCGGCTGGGGGCCGAGGTCGCTCGCCCAGCGGACGGCGGTGCCGACGACCAGATCCTCCTTGGAGCGCCAGCGGCGGTAGAGGGTCGCGGTGGAGACCCCGGCGCGCTTGGCGACGGCCGCGGTGGTGAGCCCGCCGTAGCCGCTGTCCTGGAGGACGGCCACGGTCGCCTCCAGGAGTGCCCGGTCGCGTCGGGCGTCCCGCGGGCGGCCGCGGGCGGGCGGCCGTTCGGCGGATGCGGGCTGGTTGCTCTCGGTGCGTTCGGCCACGGCCGGAGTCTACCGGCAGGATTACGAAACGAAATGTTTTCGTTTCGTGTAGCGTCGCTGCCATGGCCTCGCACACCCCCGCCCCCGACCTGGACGGCGCCGCTGTCGTCGGCAGGCTCCGCCGCACCTTCGCCACCCGCCGTACCGCCGCCCCCGACTGGCGGCGCGGCCAGCTCACCGCGCTGCGCAGCCTGCTCACCGACCACAGCGACGAGCTGCTCACCGCACTCGCCGCCGACCTCGGCAAAGGCCCCGAGGAGGCCTACCGCACCGAGATCGGCTTCACCGTCCACGAGATCGACCACACCCTCGCCCATCTCGACGACTGGCTGGCGCCCCGGCCCGCCGAGCTGCCCGACCGGCTGCTCCCGGCGACCGCCCAGGTCGTCCGCGAACCGCTCGGCGTCGTCCTGGTGATCGCGCCCTGGAACTATCCGCTGCAACTGGCGCTCGCCCCGCTCGTCGGCGCGCTGGCCGCGGGCAACTGCGCCGTCGTCAAGCCCAGCGAACTCGCCCCCGCGACCTCGGCCGCCATGGCCCGGCTGCTGCCGCGCTATCTGGACGGCGACGCGGTGGCCGTCGTCGAGGGCGCCGTCCCGGAGACCACCGCCCTGCTGGCCGAGCGCTTCGACCACATCTTCTACACCGGCAACGGCGCCGTCGGCCGGATCGTCATGACGGCCGCCGCGCGGCATCTGACGCCGGTCACCCTGGAGCTGGGCGGCAAGAGCCCCGTCGTCCTCGACCCGGGTACGGATCTGGCCGCGGCCGCCCGGCGGATCGTGACCGGCAAGTTCCTCAACGCCGGCCAGACCTGTGTGGCGCCCGACTACGTCCTGGCCATCGGCGACACCGCGCACGCCATCGAGCCGCACCTCGCCGAGGCGGTGCGCGAGGCCTACGGAGCCGATCCGGCCGGCGCGGACGAGTACGGACGGATCGTCAACGAGCGGCACTTCGACCGGGTGACCGCCCTCCTCGGCAGCGGCCGCACGGTCATCGGCGGCGCCCACGACCGCGCCACCCGCTACCTCGCCCCGACCGTCCTCGCCGACGTCACCCCCGACGCACCGGTGATGCAGGAGGAGATCTTCGGCCCGGTCCTGCCGATCGTGCCGGTGCCCGACCTGGATGCGGCGATCGCCTTCATCAACGGGCGCGACAAGCCGCTGGCGCTCTACGCGTTCACCTCCTCCGACGCCACCAAGCACCGGCTGCTGACCGAGACCTCCTCGGGCGCGCTCACCTTCGGGCTGCCGGTCGCCCATCTCACCGCGCCCGGCCTGCCGTTCGGCGGGGTCGGCGAGAGCGGGATGGGCCGCTACCACGGCGAGTACTCCCTCGACACCTTCAGCCACACCAAGGCGGTGCTCGACAAGCCGCTGGGGTGACGGCGGGCGGCCGAGCCGCTGGGTGACGGCGGGTGCCGCCCGCTACACCGGCCGCATCCGGTAGTCGTACCGCTCCGGGAGCGGATGCCCCGACCGGGCCTCGGCACGGACCTGTTCGGTGACCGGTCCGCCGCCCGCGACCAGCCGCTCGGCGATGGCGTACCAGGTGTCGCCGAGCACCTCGTCGCCCTCCCGCAGACCGGCGACCTCGAAGCCCGCATCGAAGATCTCGCGGGCCGCGGCCGGCCGGCCCTGGGCGAGCAGCACCTGTGCGGTCAGCAACCGGAAGCGGCCGTCGTCCTGATCGGTCTGCCGCAGGCCCGCGAGCAGCTGCGCCGCCTCGTCGGTACGGCCGGCCGCGAGCAGCGCGGGCACCGCCTCCCGGGCGAGCGCGGGCAGCACCGCCCGCCAGTCCCTGGCCGCCGGGTCCGGGGCCGCTGCCGCCCGTGCCGCTTCGGCGCAGGCCAGCGCATAGCGGTCGGCGGCGCGTCCCGTTTCCCCGGCCACCGATTCGGCGACGGCCAGGCAGTACAGCGGCAGACAGCCGCCGTCCTGCCCGAGCGCACGCTCCCAGCTGCGGACCGCCTGCGCACGGTCGCCGGCATGCCACTGGGCGAGTCCCAGGTGGTAGTCGGTGGCCGGGCCCGGCCGCGCGGACTCCAGCAGATCGCGCCAGGCCGGCGCGACCAGCGCGGGTCCGGGGACGGGGCGGGCAGCCGGCAGGTCCCCGGTTCCGAGCAGCGTCAGCCAGGGCTCCTGCTCCGCGCCCAGCGTGGCCGCGTCGAACGGCGTACCGGGCAGGTCCAGTCCCGCGCGGGCGGCCTCCAGCGCGCCCCATCCGGAGCCGGTGGCCAGCGACTCCTTCGGTTCGTGGTCGGCGTACGGCAGCCAGGCGGCATAGGCGGCATCGACCTCCGCGCGCGGCAGTACCGCCGCCAGCCGGGCCGCGGCCTCCTCCCGGGCCGCTCCCCAGTCCGCGCCGTGCACCGCCGCGGGGTCGGTCTCCAGCGGCCCGTACGCCTCCAGCCAGCTGAACTCGCCGCCGGCGTCCAGCGGTACGTGCTCCAGCTGTGTACGGGCCAGACCCGCCTGGATCTCGGCATAGCCATCGGTGCCGGGCTCGGTGAGCCACTGCTGCCAGCGCCGCCCGGCCCGCCCCGCGCCCCACAGGAAGAGCTTGCGGCCGCGCAGCGTGTCGGTGGAGGTCTGCACCAGGCCGCGGCCGTCCGCGTCGAGGGAGGCGATCCAGCGGCGGGCGCCGTCGGGCACCGCGTAGAAGTAGTCGGCGGGGAATTCGCTGCGCAGCGGATAGGTCCGGTCGGCGCCGTCGGAGTGCGGTACCGGGACGCGGCGCAGGGTCCGTTCGTAGCCGAAGTGCCAGGCCTCCTCGGCGGGGGCCAGGACACGGGTGTGCGCGTCCTCGGGCACGGCGGTGTTGGACCACCAGTAGACCGGCACGGTGTGGTGGTGCGGATTGCGGATCCGGACGCCCACGTGCAGGAAGTCGGAGCCGTCGGGCAGCCACAGGTCCACCTGGAAGGGCAGGTCGCGCAGCCGCTCCCACTCCCACAGCCGCAGCATCTCCCCGCCGTCCGGCGCCGGGACACGGGCGGCGTGCAGCGGGGCGCAGGAGAGGGTGGTGTGGCCGGTGGCGCCGATGTTCCATTCGATGCCGCCGGAGAACCAGGCGCCGTTGAGCGCGAAGGCCGCGGGCTGCCACACCGGGTTGCGGTAGAGCAGTTCACGGTCGGTGGGCTTGTGGTGCAGGGAGTGGACCCGGCCGCCGAGACCGGGCAGGACGGTGGCGCGCAGCCGGTCGTTCTCGATGACCAGCGCGTCGAGGTCGGTGGTGCGGCGGGTGCGCCCGTAGCCGTCGCGCATCCGGGCCGGCAGGAGCGAGCGCAGCGGCGCATACCCGATCTGCCGGGCCATGTCGGCGGGCAGGCCGGCGTCCTGGGGGATCTCGATGCGGTGCAGGTCCTGGCCGCCGCGGAGGGCGGGGAGGGGGTTGTCGGAGCCGAGGGGGGCGGCGGGGAGGGTCAGGGTGGTGCGTCGCACTCTCGTGGCCACGGCTGCCTCGCAATGCTGGACCGGGCCACCTCGGCTGCGGCGGCCTCCTGTTGACCATGGAACCGCGTGGCCGCCGGTCTGAACAGGGCTTCTTACGGCCCGGTGAGGTCAGGGTTGCGCAAAAAGGTCCTCAAGGAGGCCGGCGAGCAGCACCGCGCCGGTGCCTTCGGGGTCGCGGTCCGGGTCGTAGATGGTGACGTTGACACCGACACAGCGCGGCGAGGCGGCCAACGGGGCCAGCAGGGCGCGGAGTTCGTCGGTCAGCAGACCGCCCGGGTCGGGGCTGTCGACGGCCGGCATGACGGACGGGTCGAGGACATCCGCGTCGAGATGGATCCAGAAGCCGTCGAGCGGCAGGCTCGCGAAGTGGGTGAGCACGTCGCGGGCCACGGCCTCCGGGCCGCGCCGCCGGATCTCCCCGACCGGGACATGGCCGATGCCGAGGGCGGTCAACTCCTCCTGGTCCTCGTCCGCGTCCCGCAGGCCCAGCGCGCGCAGATCCTCGTCGCGGACGTACGGACGCAGCCCCTCGATGTCGGTGAGATCCGTCTGCCCCCGCCCGGTGATCTGCGCCAGGCCCTCCCCGGCCGCGGCACCGACCGGGCCGGACACCGCCACATTGCCCGGGTGCCGGAAGTCGCCGTGGCCGTCGAGGTAGGCCACGCCGTAGCGCCCCAGCCGCCGCAGCGCGAGCACCACCCCGAGCAGAATGCTGCAATCCCCTCCCAGCACCACCGGGAAGTCGCCACTGCGGACGTGCCGTTCGACGCGCGTCGCGAGCTTGCCCGTATAGGCAGCGAGGGCGGTGGCGTGGAAGACTCCGTCGCCCTCCCGCCACTCCCCGCGGTCGTAGCGGGGCGGCACCACCACACCGCCCTCCAGCGCACCCAGCCGCCGCAGCAGCCCCTGCTCGCGCAGCGCGCCCGCGAGTTTGTAGCAGCCGGGGACGGTGCCGGGCGCGGGCGGCCGCAGTCCCAGGTTGGAGGGGGCATCGATCAGCACGGTCCGGCGCATACGGAGATCGTCACACAGCCGCACCGGAAAAGGGGAGGCCTTGAAACATCTGCCGAAATAGCCTGTCACTTCGGCTCACCGGCACACGGCAGAACGGAAGACCACACCCCATGACGGCCCAGCACACCTACCGAGTCATCGTCCGCGGCAAGTGGGACAGCCTCACGGCACCGTCACGGGACAAGCTGCTCGCCGAGGCGGACGACCACGGTCTGGCGCAGATGCAGTTCACGCCCGAGGGCTCGCTGGCGTACGAGCGCACGCTGCACTCCTTCAGCTTCCGCTACGTCATCGTCTCGGACGCGGCGGACGGCGAGGAGATGGCCGCCGCGCTCGCCGAGGACAAGGCGGAGAGCGCGCTGAAGGCCGCCGGCCTCGGCTACCGGGAGCTGCGGTCCACGGTCACCGACATGGACACCATGAAGATCAACCGCAAGTCCCGTTAGCGAGCCCGTCGGACGGCTGCGCGGAGGTGCCCGGCTCGTTGAAGCGCAGGCGGTTGCCGAAAGGGTCGGTCAGGGTCAGCGAGGTCCCGATCTCGTCCTGCTCCAGACCGGGCCGCAGATACGGATAGTCCTTGCCGGCCAGTTCGGCGTGCAGGGCGCGCACCCCGCTCAGCTCCGTGTAGAGCGTGGAGCCGGGCGTCGCGTCGCCATGGTGTTCCGACAGATGCAGCACGAGGTCACCGCGCGAGACCTGGGTGTAGAGCGGCATACCGGGCTCGAAGCGGTGCTCCCAGTCGACCGCGCAGCCGAGGTAGTCGACGTAGAACTCATGGGCCTTGGCCACATCGAAGATCCGGAAGACCGGTACGGTGCGCTCGAAGACGATGTCCATGACGACAGGGAATCACACCGTTTTCCCGGCGACCATCTCGGCAGTGATCGCCCAGCGCTCGTGATCGCGCCAGGCGCCGTCGATGAAGAGGAAGTCCGGGGAGAACCCCTCCAGCCGGAACCCCGCCCGCTTGACCAGGGCGATCGACAGCTCGTTGGCCGGCTGGACATTCACCTCCAGCCGGTGCAGCCCCATCTCCTCGAAGGCGTGGTGCAGGACGAGCCGGAGCCCCTCGCTCATCAGTCCGCGGCCGGCGGCGTGCGCGAAAGCGCCGTAGCCGATCGCGCCGCAGCAGAACGCGCCGTGCACGATGTTGTTGATCGTGAGATAGCCGGCGATCCGGCCGTCGGCGAGCTCGCAGATCAAGAACCCTTCGCGCAGCGGCTCCTGGAGCCTGCGCAGATAGGTGTCATAGGCGGCGGCGTCGGCCGGCGGGAAGAGCCACGGGCGGTGCAGCTCCGCGCTCTCCCGTGCCAGCGCGGTGAACTCCTCCCGGTCGGCGGCGGTGAAGTGGCGGATGCCCACCCGCGGGCCCTGTGCGAGGTAGCGGTCGTTGATCGTCACCGGAGGATCGTACGGAGGGGGACGGCGGCGGACCAGCGTTTTGACCACTCCCCGGCCCGCGGCCCGCAGGCCGGGGCCTACCGCCAGACCGCCGCATCCGTGCCGCAGCGGCCGGGCGGGGCCGCCCAGGTGGCCGGTGCGCCGTCGAAGGAGACGGGCGGGAGGGCGTGGCGGAGCCGGCCGAGGGGGCTGTCGGTCTCCCGGAGGTGCGCTGCGGGGTCGTAGGAGTCGGCGCCGGGCGCCTGCGCCACGTGGCCGTGCCCCTCGGGTCCGGCGTGCGGCTCGCCGTCGGCCCCCAGGCCGTGCATCAGCCAGCGCGCGGTGCGGGCGAGGGCGAGGGTGGCGAGGAACGAGCCGCCCGTACGGGACTGTTCGGTCAGGGCGCGGAACACCGCCGCGGCCAGCAGATAGCCGGTGCCGTGGTCGAGCGCCTGGGCGGGCAGCGCGCCGGGGGTGCCGCTGCGCTGCGCTCCGCCTCTGCTCTGTTCTGAGTCCCCGGATGCAGAGCCCGCGTCCGCTTCGACGGCGGCGATCCCGGTGGCCACCTGCACCAGGCTGTCGAATCCGCGCCGCCCGCCCCACGGGCCGTCGTCGCCCCAGGCGGAGAGCCGGGCCACCACCAGCCCCGGGCGGCGTGCGGCCAGCGCCTCGGGGGTGAGGCCGAAGCGGTCGAGTGCGCCCGGACGGTAGCCGGTCACCACGACGTCCGCGCGGGTCAGCAACTCCTCGAAGGTCGCACGGCCGGCGGACGAGCCGAGGTCGAGGGCGGCGGAGCGCTTGCCGAAGCCGGTGTCGCTGTGGGCGTCCTGACTCTCCGGCAGCTGGGGGGCGTCGATGCGCAGGACGTCCGCACCGAGCAGCGCCAGCGTGCGGGTGGCGACCGGCCCGGCGATCACCCGGGTCAGATCGAGCACCCGCAGCCCGGCGGCCGGCAGCACCCGCAGCCCGGCGGCCGGCAGCGTCGGCGGGCCGGCGAGCGGCGGCAGCCGGCGGGTCGGGGCTCCGGCGTCCAGGGCGTCGAGGGTCAGCAGCGGGTGGGCGGCCACGGCGGCGCCCTGCGGGTGGGCGTCCCACTCCCCCGGTGTGCGGGCGACGACGGCCAGTCCGCCCGCGGCACAGACCGTCTCCTCGATGTCGGCGGCCCGGCGGCCGGCCAGCACGGTCCCGACGTCGGGTGCTTCGGCGGTCTCGGGGAGGTCCAGTGCGTGCAGCAACCGGGCGCGGTGGTGCGGGTAGTTGGCGTGGGTCCGTACCCAGCCGTCGGCGGTGCGCCAGAAACGGGAGAGCGGGGCGAAGGACGAGCAGGCGCGGCCGTCGATGCGCAGATGGCGTTCGCTGAGGAAGGCGGTGGCCACCGCGCCGTCGTCGACGCGTACGGCAGGCACCGGACCGCCGTTGCGCCGGGCGGCCAGTTCGGCCGCGGCGAGCGCACAGACCGCGACCGTGGACCGGGCCAGCGACATCGCCGGGAGCCGGGCCGGCAGCAGACCGGGAGGACCGCCGAAAGTGATCCGCTCCGTCAGGGCCGGGTCGCCGCCGAGGGCCGCCCAGGCCAGGTCCGTACCGCCGTTGGCTCCACCGCCGTGCCGTTGCCCCATTCGGGCAGTGTGGCACGGGCTCCGGGTCACCCCCGCGCGAGCTCCCGTTCCCCCGCGCTCGGTGCGGCGAGCGCCAGACTGCGGTGGAAACGGCGCAGCATCATGCGGGCCATGAAGGGGTGGACACGGCGTACGACGGCGAAGTAGAGGCGGCCGGCCGTGCGGTGGATGCGGACGACCGTGCCGAGCGTGACCCGGCCGTCCGCGACATGGACCGAGGCGCGGAAGTCCAGGTGACGGGCGTCCGCGCCGAGCAGGATCTCCTGGTCCGTGCGCCCGAGGACGGGGAAGGCCGCCCCGCGCAGCACGCCCTGCCAGGCCGCCGGTTCCTGCGGCATGCCGGGCCGCAGCTCCAGCTGCCAGGCGTCCTGGAAGTCGGTATGCGGGAAGGCGCTGTGTGCCAGCCGGGCCGCGGCGGGGAGGGGGACGGCGCGGGGCCGGTCCCAGAGCAGACGGTGGAGCAGGCGTACCCGGGCCGGCCGGCGGACCGGGGCCGGCGCCCGGCCGGTGGCGGCCCGTTCGATGTTGTCGAAGAGCTCCTCCACGACCGTGCCGTGCACGGCCCGGATGCCCAGTGACCACAGCAGCCTCCGGAGGAGCGGGAGTCGGCTCTCCAGCACGTGTTCCACCCGGCAGCTGCCGGGATCCAGCGGCCGCACGGTGACCTCGTGCCATCCGCTCTCCCCGCCGGTGAAGCGGAAGCGGATACGGCGGCCCGGCTCGTATGCGGCGACGCGGTAGCGGATGAAGCCGTGCCCGCCGTCGGCGCCCACGCCCAGCGGGCGGTCGAAGCGCATCGGCGGCCAGACGGGCGTGGGAAAGAGCGGATCGCCCGCGCCGCCGAGCCGGTCGAGCAGGGCCCCGACGGCCGCGGCCGGGGCGGGGACGGTGCGGGCATGGACATCCCGGACGGTACTGACGGCACTGACGGCACGCACAGGGCACCTCCATACGGTGGCGTATGTTTGACCGTACGGTACCGTATGGATATGGCCCCACAGCGAGCGAAGGCACTCCGCGACAGCGGCACACGGCAGCGGCTGACCGCCCAGGACTGGGCCGAGGCCGCGCTGGCGGCCATGGGCGAGGGCGGGCTCGCCGCGGTGGCCGTCGAACCGCTCGCCGCCCGGCTGGGCACCACCAAGGGCAGCTTCTACTGGCACTTCGCCAACCGGGACGCGCTGATCGAGGCCGCGCTGGAGCGCTGGGAAGAGACCTGCACGGAAGCCGTGATCGCCGAAGCGGAGGCCGAGCCCGACCCCGGCGAGCGGCTGCGCGGACTGCTCGTGCGGGCCACGGACCGGTCGGCCGCCGACCCGCTGGACGTCTCCCTGCTGGCGACCGCGGCGCATCCGCGGGTGGCCGCCGCGCTCGCCCGGGTGACCGCCCGGCGGATCGGCTATGTCGCCGCGCTCTTCACGGAGCTGGGCTTCCCCGAGGACGAGGCCCGGCGCCGCGGCCTGCTCGCGTACACCGCCTACCTCGGGCACACCCAGCTCGGGCACGCCATCCCGGAGAGCCTGCCGGCCGACGCCGCACGCGACCGCTATCTGGACGGGGTGATCGAGACCCTCGTACGGCCGCTGAACGGAGGTGAAGGTTCCGATAATGAGCGAATCTGAGCGAAGTTGGCCGAACTGCGCGTAGACGTGCCCGGCATCCGAGGCATGAGGTGAGATCAGCGCGCCGAACACGGCGCGCATCAGCATTGACATCTCACACCCGAGCAGCTCGACCCCCGCGTTGAGCTTCTCGTACGGGAGGAATGCCGTGACCGAAGCGATCTCCTACTTCCAGGACCGCACCTGTCCCTACCACCCGCCCGCCGGCTATCAGCCGCTGCGGGAGACCGGGCCGCTGAACCATGTCGCGCTCTACGACGGCCGTAAGGTGTGGGCCGTAACCGGCCACAGCGAGGCGCGGGCGCTGCTGAGCGACCAGCGGCTCTCCTCCGACCGGCAGAACCCGGCCTTCCCGATGCCGTTCGAGCGCTTCGCGTCGATCACTCAGGTCAGGACACCACTGATCGGGGTCGACGACCCGGAGCACAACACCCAGCGCCGGATGCTGATCCCCAGCTTCAGCGTGAAGCGGGTCGCCGCGCTGCGGCCCGACATCCAGCGGATCGTCGACGAGCTGCTCGACCGGATGCTGGCCGAGGGCCCGCCCGCCGAGCTGGTCTCCGCGTTCGCGCTGCCGGTCCCCTCGATGGTGATCTGCTCGCTGCTCGGCGTCCCGTACTCCGACCACGAGTTCTTCGAGGGCGAATCCCGCCGCCTGCTGCGCAGCCGTACGGCCGAGGAGGCCAAGGATGCCCGGATCAAGCTGGAGGAGTACTTCACCGAGCTGATCGCCCACAAGGAGAAGAACCCGGGCGACGGGCTGCTGGACGAACTGATCGAGGAGCGGCTGCGGACCGGCGCCCTCGCCCACGAGGACCTGGTCCGGCTCGTCATGATCCTGTTGGTGGCCGGCCATGAGACCACCGCCAACATGATCTCGCTCGGCACCTTCACGCTGCTCGAACACCCCGAGCAGCTGGCACAGCTGAAGGCCGAGGAGAGCCTTATGCCGACCGCCGTGGAGGAGCTGCTGCGGTTCCTGTCCATCGCGGACGGCATGCTGCGGGTGGCGAAGGAGGACATCGAGATCGGCGGACAGCTCATCCGCGCCGACGACGGTGTCCTGTTCCCCACCTCCCTGATCAACCGGGACGAGGCCACGTATCCGTCGCCGGACCAACTGGACCTCGACCGTTCCGCGCGCCACCACATCGCGTTCGGCTTCGGGATCCACCAGTGCCTGGGGCAGAACCTCGCCCGGGCGGAAATGGAGATCGCGCTGCGCTCGCTGTTCACCCGGATCCCGGACCTGCGGCTCGCCGTACCGGCCGCCGAGGTCCCCTTCAAGCCGGGCGACACCCTGCAAGGAATGATCGAACTGCCGCTGGCCTGGTAGCAGCCATGACGGCAGACGAAGGAAAGGGGTCCGGGATGCGGATCACGATCGACACCGACATCTGTATCGGCGCCGGCCAGTGCGCCCTGACCGCGCCGGGAGTGTTCACCCAGGACGACGACGGCTTCAGCGCCCTGCTGCCCGGCCGCGAGGACGGTGCGGGCGACCCGCTGGTGCGGGAGGCCGCCCGCGCCTGCCCCGTGCAGGCCATCACGGTCACGGACGACTGAGCCACCACCCTCGCGGACGACCCGGCTGACGCGCGCGGCCCCGGCCGACACCCGGCACCGCGGCGCGCCCGGCACCTTCCGCCCACCCACTTGTCCCTACGGCATCCACCCCATCCGCTACCGCAACATCCCTTGTGTGACGGGCAGTTCGAGCACCCCGGTGTCCCCGGGCGCGCTGGAGACCGTCACCGGCTTCACCCCTCGATTGCCCGCATAGGCATCGTCGCTCGCGGCGATGACGAAGCGCAGTCGGTGCCCCGGCTCGTAACGGTGCACGATGCCCGGCAGTTCCACGGTGAACCTCCGGGTCACATCGGGCACCCGGGCCGGGGCCACCAAACGGTGCACCAGCGTCTTCCTGCCGTCCGGCGCGACGTCGTAGAGCTTGGCGAAGAGCACCAGTTTGTCGGCCGCGTCCGAGGAGTTCTGCGCCTGCTCGGCCCGCGGTGAGGAGACCTTCAGCGTCACCCTGGGCGCACCGACCACATCCACCGGCCCGCCCGCCACCGGCTTCGATGTCCAGTCCAGGTAGGTGCCCCTGGCGTCGTACGGCGCCGCGTCCGGCAGGCCGAGCAGCCCGGCCAGCGAACTCTCGGAGTGGCTGGTGGCCGTCCGCAGATTGCGGTACTCCCGGCTGCCGCGCGCCACCTCGCCGCGACGGCCGACGAGTGTGCCGTCGCCGGAGAGGTACAGGCGCAGGCTGCCGCCCGCCGGGAAGGCGCGGGAGGCGGCATAGGCGGGCCCGTCGCTCACCCAGTCCCGGTAGTACGCGAAGGCCGGGCCGGTGCCGGTCGCCGTCCGGTGGTGCAGATACCGGTCGAACCACGCAAGGATCCGCCGCCCGACATAGCTGGTGTCCAGATTGCCCTGCGCCAGGTCGAGTTCACCCTTCGCGGGCTTCTTCATCCCGCCGCTGTGGCCCCAGGCCTGCCAGATCATCTTGGCCGGGGTGCCCTGTGCGGCCAGGGTCCGATAGGTGGCGGCGGCCTCGTTGAGGTTGAACAGACTGTCGTCCTCGCCCTGGACGAGCAGGGTCGGCGCCTTGACCGACGCCAGGTACGAGACCGGGGAGACACTGCGCGCATAGCGGAGTACCGCGTCGGTCCGGCCGGCCGGGTATTTGCCGGAATCCAGCAGCCGCTTGGTGTCGCAGGCCTGCGCGACGAAGTGCAGACAGCCGGCGCCGCCGGTCCTCGACGGGTCGAGGTTCGGATGCAGCAGCCCCTGCGCCTCGCCGATCAGAAAGAACCCGTTCGTCCACTGCCACTTGTACGCACCGGGCAGCGGCCCGGTGACACCCCGCGTACGTCCCGCGTTGTTGGGGTCGAGGGAGTAGGAGAGGTCGTTCCAGGTGATGAGCGGGACCAGCGCGTCGAGACGGTGGTCGGCGGAGGCGGTGGCCAGCTGGACCGCCCCGCCGTAGGACCCGCCGATCATGCCGACCCGCGGATCGCCGGTCCCGTCCTTGGTGACGTAGTCGATACGCGTCCCGTTGTCGGCCGTACGGGTACCCGCCAGCAGGTCGACCAGCCCGCTTGCCGCCCGGCCGTCGATCCTGGGGTCGTCGAGGGAGATCGGGCAGCCGGTCTTGCCGAACCCGAGCCCGGAGTAGGCCAGTGCCACATAGCCGCGGGCGGCGAAGGCCTTGGCGAGGGCGTCGGTCGGGCCGTCCGCCTTGTTGCCGCCGAAGCCGTTGGTGGTCAGCACGGCGGGCGCGGGGTGGGCGGCGTCGGCGCCGGCCGGGCGGTAGACGTCCGTGTCGAGCGTGCACTTGCGTGCACCGGCCCGGACTGTGACCTTCAGTGCGGTGACGGTGTACGGGTCGGCGGCGGCGGTCGCGGGGACGGTCAGTACGAGGGGGGCGGCGAGGGCGGAGCCGGCCAGCACGGCGAGGGACCTGCGGAGCACGGGGCGGGAATCGCCACGGGACACTCCTCGGGACACGCTGGGCACGAAGACCTCCACACACGTCGTACCAACCAGTCGGTAGCGGCGCGCTCATGCTGTGACACGCGTCATGGCATGTCAACGCTCCCGACGCGGGTCGTTGTTAGGACGTCAGTTCAGCGCTGTCCCCTGAGCGGTTGCAGCGGAACGAGTGCTCCACCGGGCCCTGAGATCAAGGCGCTTGATGGCGCATCAGCGCACAGGTCAGCCGGCGCTCACCGCGTCGCCGGTGCCTCGAAGGTCAGCGTGCCGGCCGTCGCGTCCAGCTCCGCGGGGACGCCCAGCGGCATGGTCAGCGCGGAGTCGCCGTGCCCGAAGCCGAACTCCTCGGCCACCGGTACCCCGAGCCCGCCCAGCCGGTCCACCAGCACCTCCCGCACCCGCTCATAGGGCCCGCAGCGGGCCCAGGAGCCGAGGACGATCCCGGCGACGCCGTCCAGCCAGCCGGTGCGCAGGAGTTGGGTGAGCGCCCGGTCGATGCGGTACGGCGACTCCCCGACGTCCTCCAGAAGCAGCAGGCCGCCCGCCGCGCCGCGCCTGGCCTGCGGGGTGCCCAACTCGGTGGCGAGCATGGCCAGACAGCCGCCGAGGGTGACCCCGCGGGCCCTCCCCGGCACCAGCGGCCGGGCGGACGGCGGGGCCAGGGTGCGGACGGTCTCCGGTGCGAAGAGGGTGCGCCGCAGATGCTCGCGGGTGGCGTCGTCCTTGAGGAAGACCTCCCCCGCGACGGCCGGCCCGTGCAGGGTGGACACCCCGGCGCGCACCGCGAACGCCTCGTGCAGCACCGTCACATCGCTGAAGCCGACCAGCGGTTTGGGGGCCGCGGCCCGGAGGGCGTCCCAGTCCAGCAGGTCGACCATCCGCTGGGCGCCGTAGCCGCCGCGGGCCGCGAACACCGCCTTGACGGAGGGATCGCACCACGCCTCCTGGAGGTCGCGGGCCCGCTCCTCGTCGGAGGCCGCCAGATATCCCAGAGTGGCGTGGGTGTCCCTGGCATGCGGCGCGGCGACGGGGTCGAGATCCCAGCCGCGCAGGACGTCCAGCCCGCGATCCAGCCGCTCCGGCACGAGGGGACCGCTGGGTGCCACCACCGCCACCCGGTCACCGGGCCGCAGCCGCGGCGGCCGCACCGGCTCCCCGGACGTCATCCGCGCAGCTCCAGCGCCGGGACATCGCTGCGGGTGAGGCCGAAGGTCTGCACGTAGAGGGAGAGTTCGGCCTCCACGGCGCGCACGATGGTCTCTTCCCTGCGGAAGCCGTGCCCCTCCCCGGCGAAGGCCAGATAGGCGTGCGGCATGCCGCGCCCGGCGACCTCGGCGAGGAACCGCTCGCACTGCGCCGGCGGGCAGATCACATCGTCCAGGCCCTGGAGCAGCAGGAACGGCGCGGCGATACGGTCCGCACGATGCAGCGGCGAGCGCTCGCGGTAGCGGTCGGGCACCTCCGCGAGCGGACCGACCAGCGAATCCAGATACCGCGACTCGAAGTCATGGGTCTCGCCGGTGGCCCAGCCGGTCAGGTCCAGGATCGGATAGCTGATGGTGCCGCAGGCGTAGAGGTCGGTGGCGGTCAGCGAGGCGGCGGCGGTCCAGCCGCCGGCGCTGCCGCCGCGGATGGCCAGCCGCGCGCGGTCGGCGGTGCCCTCGTCGGCCAGCGCCCGGGCAACGGCCGCGCAGTCCTCGACGTCCACCACGCCCCACTGGCCGCGCAGCCGCTCGCGGTACGCACGGCCGTAGCCCGTCGAGCCCCCGTAGTTGACCTCGGCGACGCCGATGCCCCGGGACGTGAAGTAGGCGATCTCCAGGTCGAGCACCAGCGGGGCATGGCTGGTGGGGCCGCCGTGCGCCCACACCACGTAGGGCGGCAGCTCGCCGTCGGGGGCCCGGTGGTCGGGGCTGTGCGGCGGATAGAGGTGGGCGTGGATGTCCCGCCCGTCGGGGCCGGTGAAGGTACGGCTCCGCGGCCGGGGGTAGTAGGCCGGGTCCACGACGTCGGCATGCCGGCCGGCGATCCCCCGGGCGCGTCCGGTGCAGGTGTCCAGCTCGACGATCTCGTACGAGCTGTGCGGGCCGGCCGCGATGCCGAGGACGCGGCTGCCGTGTACGGCGAGGGTGGGTGCCCATTCCGTCCAGGGGCCCGCGGAGTCGACGAGTTCACCGCTCACCGGGTCGAGGATGCCCAGGGTGGTGGAGCCGCGGCCGTGGATCACCGCGAGGGTGCCGTTCTCCAGGGGCAGGAACCAGCGCTGCCCGACGTTCCACAGCGGCCCGCCGAACTCCTCCTGCCGGGCCGGGCACAGGCCGCGGCTCGCCACCACACCGTCGTCCGCCGCGTCAGGGTCGATGCGCTGCACCTCCCACCAGCCGCTGACGTCGGAGACGAACAGCAGCGAGCCGTCGGCCGCCCACTCGATCTGCGCCACGGACTCACCGGCCGCACCGCCCTGCGGCGCGGGGGTGCCGAGGTCGCCGACGAGCGGCCGGATGTCCTCGAACTCGCCCTTGCCGGTGATCCGGGCCACCATCGCCAGCGTGCCCTCCCAGGGCATCCGGGGGTGGTCCCAGGCGATCCACGCGGCCCGCCGTCCGTCGGCCGAGATCCGCGGACCGGTCACGAAACGGTGCCGGTCATCGGTCAACTCCCGTACGGAAGCGCGGTGTTCGGCCGCCGAGCCGTCGAGCGGCACGGCCGCGATCACCCGGCGCACCTCGGTCGGCCGGTCACCCGTGAACTCCTCCAGGACGCACCAGACCTCACCGAGCTCCGGGCGCAGCACCGGGTCGGCCCAGCGCAGCCCGGCACCGACGCCGGAGTGCGGGGTGAGCGGGCGCGGGGCCTCGTCGCTGTCCGGTGCGTAGGCGTACAGCCGCTGGTCGGCGAAGTTGCTGAAGACGACCAGCGGTCCGTGCTCGGTGACGGTGCCGGCCCAGGGCTGGCCGCCGTACTCCAGCACCCGGCTGCGGACGTTCCAGGGTGCGGGCAGCACCGACTCCTCGGCGCCGTCCGGCCGCAGCCGCACCAGCGCCCGCCGGCCGCCCTCGGAGGGCCGCGGCTCCGTCCACCACACCTCGTCGCCGACCACGCCGACGAAGGCGGGCCGGCCGTCGTGCGCGGCGACCGTGCGGGCATCTATCGGGGACGCCCAGCTGCCGTAAGGAGCCGTGGTCACCATGGGCAGTTCCTCTCCTCCACCGGTCGGCGCGCGGCGCCGGCCGGTCGGTCAGACCGTGCGCAGGAAGTGATCGAGCACCCGGACGCCGAAGTGCAGTCCTTCGACCGGCACACGCTCGTCCACGCCGTGGAAGAGCGCCTGGTAGTCGAACCCCTCAGGCAGTTTGAGCGGCGAGAAACCATAGCCGGTGATGCCCAGCCGGGAGAACTGCTTGGCGTCCGTGCCGCCGGACATGCAGTACGGCACGACATGGCCGTCCGGGTCGAAGCGCTCGATCGCCGCCCGCATCGCGGCAAAGGACGGGGAGTCGACCGGAGCCTGGAGCGCGACCTCGCGATGCTGGTAGTCCCAGCTCACATCGGGCCCGGTGAGCTCGTCCATGGTCGTACGGAACTCCGCCTCGCCGCCGGGAACGACCCGGCCGTCCACCTGGGCGACGGCGGATCCCGGGATCACATTGACCTTGTAACCGGCCGACAGCATCGTCGGGTTGGCGCTGTTGCGGACGGTCGGCTCGACCAGCTTGGCGGCCGGTCCGAGCTTGCCCAGCAGCGCATCGACCTCAAAACGCGGCGCGTCGACATCCACCTCGATGCCGTGCAGCGCGGCGAGTTCGCGCAGTGCGGCCCGCACGGTCGGGGTGAGCCGGACCGGCCACTCGTGCGCGCCGATCCGGGCCACGGCCGCGGCCAGCCGGCTGACGGCGTTGTCGCGGTTGACCTTCGAGCCGTGCCCCGCCCGGCCCCGGGCCGTCAGCTTCAGCCAGGCCGTGCCGCGCTCCCCCGCCGCGACCGGGTACAGCCGCATCCCGCTGCCCGCGTGGAAGGTGAAGGCTCCGGACTCGCTGATGCCCTCGGTGCAGCCCTCGAAGAGCCCGGCGTGCCGGTCGGCGAGGAAGCCCGAGCCGTCCTCGGCGCTGGCCTCCTCGTCGGCGGTGAACGCCAGCACGATGTCCCGCCGCGGCCGCACTCCGCTGCGGGCCCACTGCCGTACGGCGGCGAGCATCATCGCGTCCATGTTCTTCATGTCGATGGCGCCCCGGCCCCAGACCACGCCGTCGCGGACCTCCCCGGAGAAGGGGTGCACGCTCCAGTCGGCGGGTTCGGCGGGGACCACGTCCAGATGACCGTGCACCAGCAGGGCGTCGGCCCCGGGATCCGTGCCGTCGATACGGGCGACCACATTCGTGCGGCCCTTGCTGCGTTCCAGCAGGGTCGGCGTCAGCCCGGCCTCGGCCAGCCGCTCGGCGACGTACTCGGCGGCCGGGCGCTCCCGGCAGGCGCCGTCGCCGGCGTTGCTGGTGTCGATCCGGATCAGCTCGGAGGTGAACCGCACCACCTCGTCGAGCGCCTGCCGGTCCACGCCGGCGGCCTGCCCGGCTGCCGGCTCCCCGGCGCTGTCACGCTCAGCCATATTGTTCCTCCACGGCGGACGACACGACGGTGGTGACCGCCTTGAAGCACCGGATGGCTTCGTACATGTCCTGACCGGTATACGCGACGCGGCGCTCCCCGGAGCGCTCCACGCCGGGCACACAGGTCGCCGCGCCCACCAGATGCTCGGCGTCGAACTCCAACTCGAACCGGAACGGCCCGCGCCGGGACGGTTCATGACGCACCGCCAGCGCTGCCCCCTTGCGGGCCGCGGCCCGGATCTCGGCTGCCGTGCGGGCCGGCGGCCGGCATACCGCCGCATAGCGCGACACATAGTCCTTGACCGCCACGCCGGGTGCCTGCGGGGCGTAGCCCAGCGCGTCCTGGCAGGTGCGGTCGTCGCCGGTGACCAGCACCACCGGTACGCCGTACTCGGCGACCACCAGGGAGTTGAGATAGCCCTCGCTCGCCCGGGTGCCGTCGACCCAGACGCCGGTGAGGGTGTTGGCGAGGTAGGTGTGGGCGAGGACGCCTTCGGTGCCCGCCCCGGTGTGGTAGCCGACGAAGGCGATGCCGTCGACGTCGCCGTGCTGCACGCCCTCGACCATGCTGAGCGATTTGTGCCGCCCGGTGAGCATCTGCGCCCGCTCATCGAGCTGTTCCAGCAGCAGATTGCGCATCGTCCAGTGCGCCTCGTTGACCAGTACGTCGTCGGCCCCGCCGTCGAAGAATCCGGCAATCGCCGCATTGACGTCGGACGTGAACATATGGCGGCAGCGCTCCCATTGAGGGGTGCCGGGCAGCACATCGGCGGGCCAGGTCACGCCGGTGGCACCCTCCATGTCCGCGGAGATGAGGATCTTCACATTCACCAGTCCTATCGCAGCCAGGAGGCGGTGTGCACGGGTCCGGACACCACTCGTTCACCTCGCGTTCATCGGGACCGAACGGCCCACCAGCGTAACCAGGACCTTCGGCCTGACGCCCCGTCCAGGACCTTCCGGGTCAGTCACCTTGGCCCCAGCATCACCATTTCTTCGTGCGAGCACCACGATTCCTTCCAACCGGAACCTGGGGGTACGCTCTTGTGGCGCCGCATCTCACACAGTTTCTGTCGCAAAGCGGAAGTACTTCCGACGGAATCCGTAAGGACTTCTGAACGAGTTCTGTCAGCTGCCGACGGCACGTGCCAGGTGCGGTACAACAGGCCGGACCAGCTTCCCGCGCGATGAAACAGAGGCAGAATGGTGAGCGAAGCCCTCAAAGACGCCTTACCGCAACGCGGCATCCAGGCCAACAGCGAAGACGACCAACTCGCGATCCTGACCGAACTGATCGCGCAAACACTTTGCGATCGCAACCCAGGCTTCCGGGAAGTCATCGAGCACGGCGGTCATGAGCAGGTCACACGTGTGATCGAGGAGGTACTACGGGGCGGCCGGCCGCTGCCCGACAAGGTGCGCGCGGTCATGCTGCGCACCGACACCGACATCCACCTCGTGGCGTCCGCGCTGGGCGACTGTCTGGTCAGCGCACCGGGCGAAGCACCGGGCCTGCTGATCCCCGCCCAGCTCGCCGACGGCAAGAGCGGACGGGCCCGGCTGAAGGGGGTGCTGCGCCATCGCGCCGCCGTGGTCGGCCATGCGGTACCGCCGCACGACGCGGCCGCGTCCGTGCGCTCCGCGTCCCGGCTGCTGGATCTGGCGTCCCCGCACGACGGCCCGGAAGCCGGCGTGGTGTTCGTCGACGACCACCTCTCGTCGCTCCTTCTCCTCCAGGACGAGTCGCTGTCCCGCACACTGATCGCCCGGCACCTGAGCCCGCTCGCGAAACTGACGCCGGAGCGGTGCGAGCGCCTGGAAGCCACCCTGCTGGCCTGGCTCGGCGGCATGGGGGCTCCGGAGGTGGCCAAGGCGCTCAGCATCCATCCGCAGACGGTGCGCTACCGGATGCGTCAGCTCGAGAAGCTGTTCGGGGCCCGCCTCCGCGACCCGCGGACCCGCTTCGAGATCGAGATGGCACTGCGCAGCCGCCAGCTGATGGCGGGCGCACGCCGGCGGCGCGCGGCCGTCACCCGTCGTCCACGCGCCGCCGCCAAACCCCGCACAGCCCTGCCCCGCCCTTAGGGCC
>NZ_JAMJFM010000084.1:0-29330 GCF_023544705.1 Streptomyces sp. MCA2 | reverse complement strand
CCCCCGCTCCTCCTCTCTCCCCCACTCCTTCTCTCTCCCCCGCCCCTTCTCCCTCCGCGCCTTCCGCCTCCCCACCCGTCGCCAACCGCAGATACACATCGGACCCCACCCCGGTCAGCACCTCCCCCACGATCTCCGCCCCGGACGTCATCCCGCCCAGCTCCGCGACGTCCCCCGGAATGCGGTCGAGTCCGAACAGCTCCGTATGGTCCGCACAGGCGAACTCCACCGGTTGGAGAGTCTCCGGCCAGCCCGCCAACTCCTGGGCAGCACAGTGCAGTTGCTCCAGCTCGGCAACCCGGTCCGGCACCGGGGGCAGCACCCCGCGCGCCGCCCGTTTCGCCGCCTTCGCAAACCGGTCGGGCACCGCCAGCGCGCTCCCCAGCAGCGCCTCCGCCCGCCGCGCCGCCATCAACGGCCCACGCCCCAGCCATGCATACGCCACCGCCCCCTGCTCCACCAGCCGGGCCGGCCCGCGCTCGACGGCCGTGATCCCCACCTTGAGCAGGCCGGGACCGAAGTACGCGAGATAGACGCCGTACGGGCGGGGATCATCGGCCATGGTGTCCGCGGCCACCGACCGCGACCGGTCCAACTGGGCGCACCGCGCGCACTGATCCCTGGCACTCGCACCGTCGAGCACCGCACCGTACGGGCACACGAGCCGGCGGCCGGCCCGCCGCACGCCCAGACAGCGCCGCTCCCCCTGCGCGGCGAACGCCAGCACCTTGCCCGCGGGGAGCATGCTCACCCGCTCCTCGTCCCGCTCCGCGCAGTACCAACCGAGCCGCTGCCCGAACCGCCCCTCCGGCCCCGGCACCGGCCCGCCACCTGACCAGCGCGGTCCCGTACATCGCCACACACCGCCAGCGTACGACCACCCACTGACAACACCGCCCGCACACAGGACCGCCACACATCAGGCCACGCCCCACCGCCCCCCGAGCGCCCCACCCGTACGCGCACCACCCCACCCACCCGCACACCCGCACTACCCGACCTCCCGAGCCGGCCCCCTCACCCACCCCCTGGCCGCACCCAGCCACCAGCCTCACGCGCCCCCGGCCTCACCCAGCCACCAGCCTCACGCCCCCGGGCTCACGCGAACCCCAGCCCCTGGCCTCACCCACGCACCGGCCTAACGAACGCCCGGCCTCACACCACCCCGGGCCTCACACGACCCCCTGCCTCACACGACCCCCTGCCTCACACGACCCCCTGCCTCACCCCCTCCCTCAAGCAGCCATCCCGCCCCCGCCCCCCGGCCCCCGGAACGTGCTCCGATAGGCCCGCGGCGACACCCCCAGCGCCGACTGGAGATGCATCCGCAGCGAGGCCGCCGTCCCGAAGCCCGCCTCCGCCGCGATCCGGTCCACCGTCAGCTCCGTCTCCTCCAGCAACTGCCGTGCCCGCTCGATCCGTTGCTGCGTCAGCCACTGCACCGGCGAGATCCCGACCTCCTCCCGGAACCGCCGGGTGAAGGTCCGTACGCTCATCGACTCGTGCGCCGCCAGCTCCCGCAGGCTCAGCGGCCGGTCCAGATGCTCCAGCGCCCAGGCCCTCGCCACCCCCGTGGAGGACATCTGCGGCTCCGGCATCGGCCGCCGGATGTACTGCGCCTGCCCGCCCTCCCGGTGCGGCGGCACGACCGTCCGCCGTGCCACATCGTTGGCCACCGCCGCCCCGTGATCACACCGGACCATGTGCAGACACAGATCGATCCCGGAGGCGACCCCGGCCGCGGTCAGCACATCGCCCTCGTCCGTGTACAGCACATCCGCGTCCAGCTCGACGGCCGGGAACAACCGGCGGAAGTCGTCCACCGACCGCCAGTGCGTGGTCGCCCGCCGCCCGTCCAGCAGCCCGGCCGCGGCCAGCACGAATGCCCCCGTACAGATCGACGCGATCCGGGTCCCCGGCCGGATCCGCCCCAGGGCATCGGCCATCGCCCGGCTCAGCCGCCCCGCGCTCCGCTCCTCCGCCCGTCCGTAGTCCGCCCCGGACGCCGGTACGACCACGGTGTCGGCCTCCGCCAGCGCCTCCGGCCCGTACGCGACATTCACCGTGAAGTCCGCGTCCGTCCGCACCTCACCGGGCTCCAGCGCGCAGGTCACCAGCTCGTAGAGCCGCTCCCCGTCCGCCGACCTGGCCTCCCCGAAGATCCGGTGCACGATGCCCACCTCGATCGGCAGCATCCCGTCCCGCACCAGCACCGCCACCCGGTGCGGCCGCCCCCTCCCCGGCACGGCCCGCACATGCCCACCACCGATACCGCCACGGACACCGCCACCGCGGCCACTGCCGCCACCACTGCCGCTCTCCACTACACCCATGGCCCGATCCTTGCACACAATGGCCATCGGGCCACTCGTACGCACCCGCTGGCCCCACGACAGTGGAGGACATGAAGGTCCTCTGGCTGTTCGCCCACCCCGACCAGCGCTCCCTGAGCGGCGCGCTCAAGACCGAGGGACTGCGCACCCTCGAAGCCCACGGCCACCAGCACCGCGTCTCCGACCTGTATGCCATGAAGTGGAACCCGGTGGTCGACGCCGCCGACTACGACCACGACCCGGCCGACCGCCTGCTCATCGGCCCGGCCTCCGAACGGGCCTATTCAGACGGCCACTTGAGCCCGGATATCGCCGCCGAGCAGCAGAAACTCACCTGGGCGGACACACTGATCGTCCAGTTCCCCCTCTGGTGGTACGGAATGCCGGCGATCCTCAAGGGCTGGTTCGACCGCGTCTTCGTCAAGGGCTTCGCCTTCGGCATCACCGACCCCGTCACCGGCCGCCCCCAGCGCTACGGCGACGGCAAACTCACCGGCAAGCGCGCCATGGTCATCACCACGGCCGGCGCCCGCGCCGCCACCCTCGGCCCGCGCGGCGTCAACGGAGACCTCAACGACCTCCTCTTCCCCCTCCAGCACGGCACCCTCTGGTACACCGGGATCTCCGTCGTCCCGCCCCTCCTGATCCCCGGCGCGGACCGCACCACCCCCACCGCCTTCGCCACCGCCGCCACCCGCCTGCACGAGCGGCTGCACAGCCTCCCCACCACCGAGCCGCTGCCCTTCCGCCACCAGAACGACGGCGACTACGACGACGACCTGCTCCTGCACCCCCACCTGGCCCGGCCCCACACCGGCCCGGCCGCCCACTACACGGCGCCGCCCCCACCGGCCCACGGCTGAACCGCACGCACAAAAGCCGCAGGCCCAGTGGAAGTGAATCCACTGGGCCTGCGGCGTCAGTAGCGGGGACAGGATTTGAACCTGCGACCTCTGGGTTATGAGCCCAGCGAGCTACCGAGCTGCTCCACCCCGCGTCGGTGAAATGAACACTACGCCACTCCCCCACCAATGCCTAATCGTTTCCCTGACCACCACCCCAGGCCCCCACCACGCCCCTACTACCCACCTTCAACTCATCTCCCCCTCAACCCCGTTGCAGCACTTCGCCGCCCGCACCCGGCCTCCCCCGTGCAAAGCTGCCGCCATGACGAGGCACCTGATAGCAGTCGTCGGCAACAGCCCGGGCGTCGGAAAATCGACCCTCTGCCACTCCCTGGCCACCTGGATCGCGCACACCGGAGCCACTGTCGACCACTTCCGGGAGGCCGACATCCTCACCCGCCCCGCCTTCCGCCCCGTGGCCGAAGAGTTCGCCGACGGCAACAACAGCGTCCGCCCCGAGACCTTGATCGAATCCACCCGCGCCTACCTCACCGAGTCCCGCGCCGCCGGCCTCGACGTCCTGGTCACCGACGCCCTGCTCCCCTTCATCCCTTCCCTGGCGGCCTGGGGTCACGACGAGCCCGCCATCGCCCAGGTCCTGCGCGAGCTGACCACCGCCGTCGAACCGACCCAGGTGACCGTGGTCTACCTACACGACGACCCCTCGACCGCCCTCGCCCGAGCCGTCGCCCGCGAGGGCCCCGCATGGGAAAGCTGGTACATCGCCAAACTCGCCGCCTCCCCCGGCACCCACTCCGTCCACGACCTCCCCTCAGCCGCCACCCACCTACGCCACGAAGCCGCCCTGACCCTGCGCCTCCTGGCCGCCACCCCCTGGAACGTCATCACCGTGGACATCACAGACCTCGACGCCCCCCACACCGCCGCCCACGTCCGCCACCAACTCACCCACCTCCTCGACTTCACACCCCACTGAAGCCCCCACAGCCTCCGCCAACGAGACCCACCAGCACCCCACCAACCATCCGAGCCGAGCCGAGACCTCCTCCCGCCCGGCCCCCAACACGCCCCCTCACCTGAGCCGCGCTCTGCACCCTGCGGCATCCGGCATCCGGCATCCGGCATCCGGCATCATCAACGGCTGACCACCGACAGATGGCCCCAACTGGCACACGCCGCGGCCCCGTCCACTCTGCCCTTCGCCACTCACTGCACGACAAAGCCCCCGTCCGGTTGACCCGGCGGGGGCTTTGATCTGCTGTGCGCTCAGCAGGATTCGAACCTGCAACCTTCTGATCCGTAGGCGGGTCCGCCGTACAGATCCTCCGTTGCTGGCCAGGTGGCGCTGATGACCTGTCTGACGCATCGCATCAGGGCGCTTGTGTCTTTCGGAGCTTGATGGCGTGAGTCTTTGGCCTCTTTGCTCATTTGAGACGGGACACCCGGCCTGGGCGCCGCACGGATGGATCTGATGAGCCCCTGGGCGTAGGGAAAAAGCCCCTAGGGCTCCAGCAGTGGGGCGATCTTCCAGCAGTAGAGATCTTTGGAAAGCTGCGCGCGGCGCGTATCGGGCAGGCCGTGGGCGGCGACCGTTTGCAGTGCTTCGGGGCTGTTGGAGGTCTCAGCGTCCGAGGCGATGATGCCGGGCCAGTCGCCGCATGACCAGTACAGCCGATGCCGTCCGGGCGCCAGGGGGAGGACCCCCACCAGATTCGCCCTGTCTGCCGAGTGCGTCGACTCTGGGGTCAGGACGGCCGGTTCCTGCTGTTCCTGGTCTCCTCGGATGTCGAGGAGGTCAAGGGTCAGGGACGGCATCTGCGACAGGTCGCCTTCGTCGTCGCGGTAGAAGGTCCGGTAGAAGGGGTCCGCGGTCTGGGCGGCCCGCACGATCTGGAGGACTTCGCCGGCAGCGATGATGATCTCGTCCTGGATCAGGGGGATTTCGTAGACATTCAGGTCCGGTGCACACGCGTCCTTCGTGCCGACGGCAACGCAGACGGCTTCCTCCCCGCCCTGTGGTGGGAGTACTCCCCGCATGTAGGTGTTCCCGTGCACCGGGAGGGACAGGTGGCGCAGGACCAGGTGGACCACCTGTGTCTGTATGCGGGTGCTGTAGAGAGAGGAGGAAGGCGTCAACGTCGACTCCGATCAGCAGATCAGACGGATTCGGTCACACCCCGCATTTGACGGGGCGGACCTTGGTTACGGCCTTCTCCGGGCTGTCGGCGACGCCGATGATGTCAGTGTCGATGACGCTGCGCCATTCGCGTACCTGGCGGTTGGCGCACTTCTTGCGGGCGTTGGCTCGCCATGTGCTGGGCGCCTTGTTGAGTTTCTTGCTCGGCTTTACGGTCTTTGACCCCTTGGCGACCGTGTGCCACTTCTTGGCGCCCTTTTTCCTGGTCTGGAGCCAGAGGGTCACCTTGGCCTTGGAACCGGGGCCCTTGACCTTGAACCACCATCCGTGCCCGGAGGCCGTTGCAGGCTTGGTCGAGGATACATGGACGTGATCACCGTTGCTGGCATAGACACCGGGTCCGGGACGGGGAGCCTGCTCGCCTGCGCTTGCAGGCGCCGCGGCGCCCATGAGCAGAGCCGCGCACAGCGCTGCGGTGGCTATCTTCTTCAAGCGGATTCTCCCGTTGACGTGTGGTTCCGACGATCGTCAACAACCCTGGTTTTCCGCACAGTCGGACGATATTGGTCCTTCGGGCACTGCCTCAAAGGGCACCATCCAGCAGGCCGTTAGCTCCGCACCGCTGCGGAGCCCCAGGCCGTCGACGATCTGCCCCCTGAGAGCCGCTGCGGCGTCGGGCCCTTGGGCCGGCTGTCCGTGCTTTCGACGGTCACCTCCTGGCCCTTACTGGCCAGCTCCGCGTCCGGCGCAACCTCCAGCGCATCAAGCGCGAACTGCACTTCGGGACTCCCAAACGGCTCGCTCGTTCCGGACGGTGTCCCTGCCCAAGAGATGTGTGGACGCCCCGACCGCCCACCAGGCGAAGCAGGAGGAGGAACAGAAGGTGGCCGGCGCCAAATGGCAGCCGGTCCCTAATCACCCGAACGGCCTGGTCTTCACCACGGCCACTGGCCGGGCCACCGACCCTCGCTGCCTCAACCGCATGCTCACGATCCTCTGCCGTGACGCCAAGGTGCGCCGCGTGCGGGTGCACGACCTCCGGCACACCTGCGCCTACCTGCTGCTGCCCCAGGGCGTCGCCACCGCACGATCATGGAGACTCTCGGCCACAGCACCATCACGATGACGCTGGACACCTACGCGCACGTGATGCAGACCATTCTCAAGGCGGCGGCCGACCGAATGGACGATGCCCTGGGGGTTGACGAGCCGACCGAGGACGAGGAAGGCGGTCCGGGGAGTGCGCCGGCCGAGTGACGGGCACCGGCACCCGCGTTGATGTCACCCGCTGATGTCAAAGGCCCCCTGGACGATGTCCAGGGGGCCTTTGACTGCTGTGCGCTCGGCAGGAATCAAACCTGCAACCTTCTGATCCGTAGCTTCGGGCACACCATTGCGCCTTCCGTGCCCGGGCAACCGCCCCGTGCACCGCCGTCTGCCACTGGCAGCCTCCGTAAGCCGTCGTTGCCGTCAAGGTTGCCGTCACCGCATGCGCCAGCAGACACGAACCTTGGCTCTGGCCTATCAGAAGACCGGCGACCTGGACGGTGCGCTCGACGCCACGTACAAGGCCGCCGATCTCATCGAAGACGGCATCCACTCGCGGCGTGGCGTGGAGCGCCTGGAAGATGTCCGGCGAGCCTTTCGGCCCGTCAAGAGTGAGCCGAAGGTCCGGGAGGTCTCGGAGCGAATCGCCGCTCTGGCTGCGTAGTCGTCGCTTGGCACCGCCGCCGACTTGACCTGTCGGTTCGCCCCGCCCGTCTGCTCTCTCAGCCATACGGGAGCGGCGGCGGACTGAGGCCGAAGCCCGGGCCCGGGAGGCCGCGGATGGCCGGCACCGGCGCCGCAGCCGTCTTCTCGCTTCTGATGGTCTCGGCGTCCGCCGCATCTGCCGCACGCACACCTGCACGGCAGGGCAGCGATCACGCCGGCATGGCGGATGAGCTGGAGAACCACACGCACAGCCTGCACTTGAGTCTTCCAGCTGCGAAGATCACGGACGCCTGCTGACGGAGCGGATGGCGGAGCACGGCACGGCCGCCTTGGGGCGCTCGGCCATCCGGGTGGGTATTCGTCAAGGACATTGCCGACGCCGCCACTCCGGTGGGTTACTTGTTCGAACCGGTGGGCTGCCCATCCCTCCCCGGGGGATGGGCAGCCCATGCCTGTGTGGTCCACACGCCTGTGTGGTCCACACGCCTGTGTGGTCCACACGCCTGGAAGGCGCCCCTCCGGCGAGAGAGCCGCGATACACGGTGCCGCACAGGGCCCGGGCGGAATCGAGGGCAGCCCCCTTCATCGCGAAGAAGGGGCTCCTCATGAGCACGAACATTCACCCGTGGCTGACGCCGCGGATTCCTGCCGCACCCGCCCAGGGCTCCCTGCTGGGCGGGCCTCCCACAGCCACGACCGTTGCAGCCCTTGCCCACGGGGGCCCGGCGCTCCAGCCGTTGCCCCCTTCTCTCATGGCGGTAACCGTCGCCATCCCCGTCGGCGTCAGCCCGGTAGCGGTGGGGGTGGCGCCCAACGGCAAGGTCTACGTCGCCAACTTCAATTCCAACACTGTGACGGTGATCAACAGCGCCACCAACACCGTCATCAACACTCTGCCCACCGGCAGCAGGCCGCAGGCGGTGGCGGTGGCGCCCAACGGCAACGTCTACGTCGCCAACGTCAGTTCGGGCAATGTGACGGTGATCAGCAGTGCCAGCAACTCCGTCATCGCCACCCTGCCCGCCGGCACCGGCCCGCGCGCGGTGGCGGTGGCACCCAACGGCAACGTCTACGTCGTCAACCAGAATTCCAACAACGTGACGGTGATCAACAGCACCACCAACACCGTCATCACCACGGTCCCTGTCGGCACCGGCCCGCTTGCGGTGAGGGTGGCGCCCAACGGCAACGTCTACGTCACCAACACCACTTCGAACAATGTGACGGTGATCAACAGCACCACCAACACCGTCATCACCACGGTCTCTGCCGGCACCGCCCCGGTAGCGGTGGCGGTAGCACCCAACGGCAACGTCTACGTCACCAACCAGAATTCCAACAACGTGACGGTGATCAACAGCACCACCAACACCGTCATCACCACGGTCTCTGCCGGCACCGCCCCGGTAGCGGTGGCGGTAGCACCCAACGGCAACGTCTACGTCACCAACCAGAGTTCGAACAATGTGACGGTGATCAACAGCGCCACCAACACCGTCATCACCACGGTCTCTGCCGGCACCGCCCCGGTAGCGGTGGCGGTAGCGCCCATCGGAAACGTATTCGTCGCCAACCAGAATTCGAACACCGTGACGGTGATCGACAGTGCCGCCAACACCGTCACCGACACCGTGCCCACCGGAGGCGCCCCCAACGCGGTGGGGGTGGCGCCCAACGGCAACGTCTACGTCACCAACGGCGCTACGTCCAATGTCACCGTCATCCTGCCCGCCCCCACGGTGACATCGATCAGCCCGGCGCAGGGGCCGGTCACGGGTGGCACGGTGGTGACGATCACCGGCATGAATCTGTCCGGTGCCACGGTGACGTTCAACGGCAACGCGGCAACCAACCTGTTCTACAACGCCGACGGTACGCAGATGACCGCCACCACCCCGGCCGGTGTTCTCGGCCCGGCCACCGTGATGGTGGCCACCGCGGCCGGCGCCGTCTCCCTGCCCGGCGCCTTCACCTACACCGCCGCCCCCACCACATCCGGCATCACCCCCACCCAAGGGCCGGTCGCCGGCGGCACGTTCATCACCATCACGGGCACCGACCTGACCGGCGCCACCGTCACCCTCTGCGGCCGCCTGGCCTCCAACGTCATCGTCAACCCCGCCGGCACCCAGATCACCGCCACCACCCCGCCCGGAACCCCCGGCACCTGCCCCGTGGCCGTCACCACCCCGAGCGGCACCAGCACCGTGCCCGGCGGCTTCACCTACCTCGCCATCCCGGTGCTGACCTGCATCACCCCCGGACAGGGCCCCGCGGCCGGCGGCACCGTGGTCACCCTCACCGGCACCGGCCTGACCGGCGCCACGGTCACCTTCAACGGCGTCCCCGCCACCGCCGTCTCCGTCAACCCCGCCGGCACCCAGATCACCGCCACCACCCCGCCCGGCAGCCCCGGCACCGCCACCGTCACCGTCACCACCCCCGGCGGCACCGCCACCCTGGACTGCTGCTTCACCTACCAAACCGTGCTCACCCCGCACGCCACCAGCCTCACCGCCACCCCCGCCCTCATCCAGCTCTTCCCCCTCCAACTCCACTTCCCGTTCCTGACCGCCACGCTGACCGACACGGTCACCGGACTGCCCGCCCCCGGCCAGATCATCACCTTCAGCACCGGCGGACACTTCCTGGGCACCGCCATCACCGACACCAACGGCACCGCAAGCCTCGTCGAGATCCTCAGCCTCCCGCTGATCATCCTCAACGGCGGCTACGACGCCACCTTCGCCGGCACCCCCACCCTCCAACCCTCCACCGCCCACGCCCCCTTCCTCGCCCTCTGACACCACGAAGAACGCGATCCGTCGGCGGGGAGCTGCTGATCGTCGCACCGAAGACGCAGCGCTCGGCCTGTCGCGTGGCGCTGCCGTCTGAGTGCGTGACGGCTCTCCGTGCCCAGCGCGCCCAGCAGATCGCCGACAGGAAGGCGGCGGGCGACACCTGGAAGGGAGCGGGGCACGACCTGGTCTTCACCACGAAGAACGGGACCCCCATCGAGCCGCGCAACCTGAACCGGTCCTTCGAAGTTCTGTGCGCCCGTGCAGAGGTCCGCCGGGTGCGCTTTCACGACCTGCGTCACACGTGCGCGTCTCTGCTCCACGAGCAGGGGGCCGATGCCCGCATGATCATGGAAGTCCTGGGTCACAGCTCCATCCGCGTGACCATGGACATCTACACCTTCGTACGCTCGGCTCCCAGCGCTCCGCCTTCGACCGCGTGGGGGACGCGCTGAGGGATGACGGCAACTCGCCGGACGATGACGACGGCACGGCCGGTGTCCCGGTGGCCACCTGATCGACCTCACACCGACTGCCTGAGACGGTTGCCGTCAATCACTGCCGTCAAGAGAAACACCAGAGGCCCCGTTCGATATCGAACGGGGCCTCTGGCCTGCTGTGCGCTCGGCAGGATTCGAACCTGCAACCTTCTGATCCGTAGCTCTATCTGGATCGGTCAGCGACCGCCATAGCGGTCACATCGAAGCCTCCGAGGGACACTGCTGCGCGGGGTTGGTTGTCGAGGTTGCTGTACTCCGCTGCTGTATTGATCGGCAGCCTGTCTCCGCCTACTTGAAGAAAGAGTCCTTGTTCTGCGCCGCGTCGGCACACCCCTGGCCCCAGTCCGTCTCGATCAACTCGTGGTCCGGGGCATGTAGCTGACGCGTCCGGTACATGGAAGCGCAGTCCGCCTCCACCTGCTCCCGGTCCCAACCGTCTGTCGGCATGAGCGGTCCACCGAATGCGTCGTAGCTCTTGGAGATCTCCTCCCAAGGACGGCGGGCCCAGAGGTGTCGCGTACTGAGTCGGATCACCTACGGATACGCACCGTGATCTGCCATCCAGCGGCAGCGGCGACAATCGCCGTCCCGAGCGAGACGCTGCTGGTGAGGCCGATCACCGAGCCCGCCGCAACACAGAGAGTAGAGAATCCGATCTGGGCCCAGGCCAGCGCGCTTCTTTCGGACTCCGCCGGTGCCGCCGGGCAGTCGTGTTGTTCGCTTTGCCCTGGGGTACGTTCAACAGTGCTCAATGTAGAAGTTCCTCGCTTCTCTGAGAAGCGCAGGCACCGGGGCACTGTGCTGCCAGGCTGGTAGCCCTGGCGCCTGCGTAACCTTCCGCGGTCCAGGGCCCGTTGCCCTTGCCGCTCACCTCAAGGTTCCCCTCAGATTTCCGCCTGGTCGGGTAGACTTGCAGACGGATTGATCCTCATGAGCGCTAAGTTGACATTGAATAGATAAATATGCGACCTGGCCCACATACGGATCAAACCGTAGTGCTCAAAGGGGAGGGGAAAGTTGCCGCCGAAAGACGGAAAGGTCGAGGTTCGACTAGAGGCGCTACGTGCGCTACGGCGCGGCGAGTTGCCAGCCGTCACGGCTGAGACGCTGCGCCTCTGGCAGGAGGGTCGCCAGCCGACCGACATCCGCGTGCGGCGCACGTACCTCCGGAACGACGAACTCAAGTCGGTAGAGGATGAGCGGAAGCCCTTGCCGATGGAAGAGCGCCCACTGGCGGCTCGCATGATCACCCCCAAGGGCGTCGCGCTGAAGCTGCACCTCATGCTGTTGTTCGCCGCGCAGTGCGCTGCGAAGCCAGGTAAGGCGTGGAAGAACCCGTACCCCGTGGAGCCGACGCCGCAGAGTGATCACTCATGGGTGGGTTTGATCGCGACCATCGCCAGATACCGCGGTCCAGGCATCCAGGGCGCCTCGGTTGCCACCAATAAACGGCGACAGGTCACGGAGGCGCTGAAGAAGTTGGAGGGGCTCAGCCTGATACGCCCCACCAAGGGCCCTGGGCGGGGGCGGCAGGGTTTCGACCTGCTGCACGAGAACGGGAAGAGCACGCCAGCAGCCGGAGTGCCGTATACGGTGCCGGTTGACGCCGAGCCGTTCGTAGAGGTTCCTAGGGAGTTCTTCACCGAGGGTTGGGTGCATGTCCTGACGAACAGCGAGATCGCCGCGCTGCTGATGTGGCTCGATGCTCTTAAGTACGACGCATCGCCGACCTCTGTACCGTTGCTGTTCGTCACGAGGGTCACGAGCGCTGTGAGACAGGGGGCTTACGGGCTCGGGCGAGAGGCCTACGAGACTCATCAACAGCTCGACGCCTTCCAACTGCTCGACGTACTCCGACCGGAGAAGCGTCACTACGACGGCAAGTGGCAAGAGTTCGCCCAGGACAGCAGCGACCTAGCCTGCCATCGCGTCGCGTTGACCCCGAACGGGTTCAGTCGAGATGCCGGCGAAGTGGTTCAAGAGGTGCTGCAACGCCGGGATGCCCGCGGGGACTGGTCGCGGCCGCCGAATGCATCCCGTCGCTACTGGACAATCAAGCTGCGCAAGGCCGCGCGTGATGATGGCGCCGAGTAGGCGGTCGCGACCGGGGGGCCTGCGCGCCCTGCACGCACGCACCACTGACATGGAGCTAGCCCGGGGTGGATCTTGATCAGCTATCCAACAGGCGTCGACAAAACGCGGTGAAGGTAGCCAAGGCTTCGTGGCTTGTTTCCCTGTGATGCATGAGCTCAGGCAGGCTCACCGACCAATCCGCTCCCGTGAATCGGCCCTCGCGTAGGCCGATACCAAGGAACATACTGTTCGCCCATGTGTACAACTCGGTGACCATTTCCGCAGCTTCGGCGGCTGCTTCCTCTGGGCCTTCGAGGGCGACCAGAGTCTCGGCTGCGTTCAGCTTGCGGACTGCCTCGCTGAACCCTTCGGCAAGTTCACCAGAGGACGGCTCACGGCCTTCGTAAGCATCCAGGGCGTTGCTGCCAAACCTGAGGGCTTCGGACGTTTGACTCACGAGCTGGCTATAGGCGTCTCGCCTCTGCTGACGACGCCAGTACTCATGTTGATTGCGCTTCTGATCTCGCCCGGTCAGTCGAGCGGCTCCCAGAGTACCCACGACGCCGATCAGGCCCCCGACCGCTGCTCCTATTAGGCCTGCCATGCCCTGGTCCACAGCACCAGTAAAGCTCAATGTCTGGTTCGCTGAGCTAGATCAACGTGCTTTGGCCCCTTGTTTGCCCCCCGGACAGGCAGAAGGCACATTCGCGATCAGGCGAATGTGCCTCTGACCTGTGTCGGGGTGGCGGGATTTGAACTCACGACCCCTTCGTCCCGAAACAAACCAACGACTTCTGCGACCTGGGGTTTGCCCGCCGCTGCCCCGTCGCAACGGTCCCTGGATGCGCCTGTCAACTTCGGGCTACGAGCGTCCGGTCCACTAAGGGCTGATGGGCATCTCGTAGACGATCTCGCACAGAGCGGCTGGGACCACGATGTCCGCTGTCTCCACGGGCCGCCCCTGGTCGCTGTAGTACGTCCGCCGGATGTGCGTGACCAGGCTGGCCTTCTGGATGCCGAGGAGCGACGCCTCCTCGACATTCGCTTGCCGCGGCTCCGGCTGCTCCACAGCATGGCTGACCGCGATCCCGATCTCGGCCATGCGGTTCACCACGCCCACCCCGGCGTGCGGCCCGCCCTCCGGGAGGACGACAACGGTGCCGGCGGTGAGGTCGTATGGCTCCCAGCTCGTCGACAGCTGCACCGGCTTGCCGTCGGCGAGGAACTCGTACACGGTGCGGACGCACAGGTCGCCCTCGGCGATACCGAGGCGTGCCGCGATCTCAGCAGGGGCCGGGACCTTCGCCTCGGTCCGGCTTTCCCAATCCCCCAGCTTGCCCACGGCCTTCATATCCGCGCGAAATGGGGACCCGCCAGGCTGCTCGCGCGCCGAGGAGCGGACCATGCGTACGCGCTGACGAGGGGCGGCGACGTAGGTGCCGGATCCGGCGCGGCCTTCCAGCGCTCCCTGAGAGATCAGCAGCTCTTGAGCGCGACGAATCACGTTCTCGCCGACGCCGCACTCCTGGGCGATCTGGGCGCGTGACGGGAGCCGGTCTCCCGCCGTCCACTCATGCTCCGCAATCCGTCGCCGGAGCTCGTCAGCGATGCGGAGATACGGCGGCTGCTCAGACATATGGAAAATCTAGTCCACTAGCTCTAATCTAGTTAACTAGCTTCACTCCAAGTGATCGCCAGTGACGGAGGCTGCCTGTGCCTGCTTCGGAATTAAGAGCCGAAGACATCGCAGCCCGGTTGTCCGCCGCCGGCCTCACCCCGCGCGTGGAGCAGCACCGCCAAGTCACGTCGATCGAAGCGGAGGTACCGGAATCGCTCTCCGCCGAGTCGTGGCGGGAGGCCTTGGAAGCAGTAGCGGAGGCCGATCGATTCGGGCTCCTCGCCAACAGCTTGAACGGCCGCACCTTATGGGCCGCCGTACGCACAGCGGCCCCCGCGACGGGCGATGTCCGGGGGCCTGGCCGTCAGCGATAGGAGCTGATCAGCGTGTTCAACCGTATCCGCCATACCGTCTCGCGCACCGATGAGCGGTGCGTTCTGATGAGCCGCCGCCGCCGTTCCCCGATGCCCGTCGGGCCGGCCGCGGAGCTTCGCGATCCCTTTGCCCACAACTGGTTCGCGACGGCGGAGGCCCTCTGATGCCTCCTCGTCAGCATCTTCGGGTGACCCACCCGAAGGCTGTCCCTACCAGTCGAGTTCCTGCCGGATCGGTACGCACTTTGAGTGCGCGCAGTCTTCCCCCGCTACCGCACCAATTGGCATCCCCGTGGTCTACGAGGCGTGCAGTTGCTCCTGCCACACAGTGGCCGACCGCGGCAACCGAACGGACGGACCCCAGTGAGGGGCTGGGCACCGAGCGGTGCAGCGGCCGCCCCTGTCGAGATCACCTCTGCCAGCGTGCAGCGCGGCGACGTCATCCAGATCGGCGGTCACCCGTGTCGGGTGATCGACCTCTGCCAGCTCCCCGGTGGAGCGAAGCACCTCCGCTTCGAGTCGGACGAACTTCTCACCATGCACTCCCGCACTCGGCTCGTAGCCCTGCGCACGCTGAGAAGGTGGTGATGCAGCCCATGCCATCCCGCCGTCATGTCATCGCCGATGACATTCGGAACCAGATCTCGACCGGCTGGATCAAGGCCGGCGCATGTCTCCCTTCTGAGGCGCAGCTCGCCTCCCGCTACGCGGTCAGCACGGCGACGCTGCGGAGCGCCCTCTCGGTCCTCCAGGGTGAAGGCCTCGTCGAGAAGATCCACGGCAAGGGAAACTTCGTCCGCTACCCCCTCCGCAGAATCACGTACGTCGGCGGTGGTTGCACACCCCGGACGGAGTCCTCGCCCGAGTCGCCGTTACGCGTCAGCGTCCGCACCACCAACCTCCCGGCGCACGGTCAACTGATCGGCCTGCTGAGGGTGTCGGCAAGCAGCCCACTCACCGAATTTCTCTGCCTCAGCCACGAAGGCAAGTCACCGCACAGCCTCGCTCGTATCTACGTACCTCGCGACCTGTCGCCGACCGACGTTCCCGCCGAATCGCACTGCTGCAAGGGCGTTGAGGCGAAGCTGGCGGAACTCCGCCCGCCACTGGCCGAGGTCCGGGAACGAGTCAGCGCCCGTCCTCCAACACCAGGGGAATCGGCGACCCTTCGCATCAGCTCGGCCCTGCCAGTGCTCGCGATCACACGCGTGGCGGCCGACTGCACGGGACGCGTGGTCGAGGCGGCTCTCCTGGTGCTTCCCGGCGACCGCGCCGACGCACTCTTCACCACCCACCACATGACCGACGAGAGGATCAGCGGAGGATGACGACCCACGATGAGCTGCGGCTCCTCCCGTGGTCAGGACCCGAGGGCAACCCCTGCTATTTGAGTACCGAGGACAGCGGCAGCTACCTGTCCCGCCTGGCTGACCACACCGAAGCGGTGCAGCTGGAAATGGCAGCCGAGCTCCTGGAGCACGCGGTCGAAGTACTCGGCGACGGGGAGCCGAACGAGGTCCGGCTCCTGGCGATGGACATGACTGAAGCCCTGCGTGACGTGCGCCGTGTAGCGATCAGCCGCGGTCACCGCCTGCCGCTGACGGGTCCTCCCGCTTGCGAAGGAGACGACGAGGGACCACGGCTGCCGGCAGCGGCCTTCGGCTAGCAGGACACAACGAACGGCAGGGGAGCCCCATTCTCAATCAGAGGCTCCCCTGCCGTTCGTTCCGGCCATCCCGCAGCCGAGCGCCTGAGCTCGCGCGATAGTGACCGATACTGCTCTGGCGCCGATCACTCAAGCCATTGGGGGGCGACTGGGAGCTGTTCGCTGTGGGGCCACGTGAAGGTGCGGTCCGGTTCGAGATGGGCGTCTCCCCAATGGATGACATGGACGCCGGTCTCCACGGCGGCCGTGAAGAAGACGCAGACGAGCTT
This sequence comes from Streptomyces sp. MCA2, assembly GCF_023544705.1. NCBI lineage: Bacteria > Bacillati > Actinomycetota > Actinomycetes > Kitasatosporales > Streptomycetaceae > Streptomyces > Streptomyces sp. MCA2. The sequence continues at coordinate 12,983 of NZ_JAMJFM010000084.1, read as the reverse complement.
CGTGGAGGCGCCCAACTCCTCGAAAGCTTCGTGCAGCTCCAAGTACTCCTCGGTTGTCAGATCGTCATCGAGGTCGAACAGCCCCTCCGGAGCCTGTGGCCCGTGGGCCGAGAACAGCCGCCGGCGCGTAGGGGAGGCATTAGAAGGCAACCGAGCGCGATCCAGAGGCCTCGGCCTGTCCGCGTACCTGAAGGGGAATATTGCGTGATCGTTGATCACCGCGTACTCATATCCGCGCACGTTTCGTACGGACTCGCCCAACTCCCGAGCCGTGTCTGCCAAGTTCTCGCGCACCGCTTCTGCGAGGGTGGAACCGTAGGGACTTCGCTTCTTCAACCGGGCCGTGAGGTGCGTGGCGTGAGCCTGCGCGTGCGCCCGAGCCAGCTGCATCGGCACTGCAGCGGCGAGACTACTGGCCTGCCGCCCAAACCGTTTCACTGCCCAGCCCAAAGGCGCGACACCGTCCTTACCTGACACAGACATACAGCGTTCCTCCCCCTGGCCGTCTGCCTATGAACTGTGTGACACGTGCTCGAAGTGGCCACAAGGGAGCGATCCAGCCACACGGGATGGCGAGTCCGGTAGAAGACCATGGATAGCCGCTTGTGAACCTGGTGGCGATCTTTCGTGGTGCATCTGCTGGTCGGTAGGCGGGGCGTCTAACTCCGTCCTCAATACGAGGACAGGGACTGTTCAGTGCCCTCGTTGACCAGGGTTGCCCCTCCGCTCGGGCAAACGTCTGGCACGCCTTGGTTCGCTGCCTGTCTGAACCTCAGCCGACGACAGTCAGCCACGACGGCGGGTGCGCCGACCGATCCACGCGCGCGTGTGCCTCGCGGTACCAGCTCCTGCCTCAGCCACTCTGTCCGGTTACAAGCCCCCCCCCCCCGCAGTCGGCTTGCCTGAACGATGATCGACCGCCGCATTAGGAGTTCGATCCACAAGGCTTCTTATCCGGTCGTCGCGACGACTGCACTGACGCCTGAGGTTGACTGAAGCCACCGTCGTCCGCTGCCGTTGATGTCAGCTATGGATGTCAGACAACAGGTCTGGATTCGGCCAGGGGCGCCGGTAGGTCACTTGCTGCCCTTCGTCGTGGGGGAAGCTGGGCGACCAAGACCCTAAGGATCTTCACCCTGCCGGGTGTAACTTTGGGGCAAATCCGCGCAGACCGCCTTCCAGTGGCCAGGCTTCCCGCATGCTGAGAAGCTCAAAGTCTGTTCACTGTTCGCTGCTGACGGGTACCCTTGCATTCGGGGGGAGGGGTGTATGTCCGAGTCATTACGCTTTGAGCGGCCGCCTGTCCAAGAAGTAACGCTCGTCTTCTTGTGTCAGCCGATGGGGCGGCTTCAGACGTTGGATCTTGCTCCTTTGCGGGTTGAGTGGAGAGCTGACTATCCGCAACTGCAAGAGGTTGCGCCTATGGCCCCATGGAATCCGGCGGATAGGGAATCCGTAGAATTCGTCCGGGCGGGATTGTCGTGGCCGGTGGGCCTGTGTTCCTTTTCTACGGAGTCTGGCGACAAGAAGATAAGGTTCCAGCAGGACCGATTCTTGTTGTCGTGGAGCTTCGGCGAGGGGGTTCAGGAATACCCTGGATTCGAGGCGTTGAAGGATGAATTGCTCGAGAAGTTCACTCAATTCTCCAAGCTCGTCCACGACGCCACAGACGCATACCCCAATGTTCAGCGCGTAGACGTTCAATACGTCAATCTCCTGCAAGGCGTGTCCGCCCATGATTGCATGGCGGGAATCTTGAACGGATGGTCATCCGGCTCAGTCTTCCCATTCAGGAAGCCTGATTATTCTGGATTCCGAGTTCACTATCAAGAGTCTGAATTGAACTCTGATATTGCGGTTCTTATTGGCGTTGACTCGATGGTGGGCGAATCTTCCTCGGGTGATTTCGTCGAAAGCTCCACGATTACCTTGGATGCCGAGGCCGCCGTGGGTAGCCAAACCGATTACCTGCAGATGCTGGACTCGGCTCATGATGTACTGACAGCTGCATTCCTTGAGGTTACTAGCGAAGACATGCGAGAAGGTTGGGGTGAGATTTCGTGAATGCCTTTAGTCTGGGGCAGAGTGAGCTCTTCCCGCACTTGGCGATGCGCGCTGGCGTTCGAGTAGCCGCCGACCTCTGGATGATCCGACGCACTCCTGCGGCTGCGCCTCGTGATCGCCGCCTTGCCGGGGAACGTGAGAGCGAAAATAAGCTGGAGTTGCAGACCTACATCAGTAGCAAACTCCATGAGCTCAGGGCCCTCCCCACGGATTGGGATGGAGCCGGGGGCGAACCGCTGGCGCAGGCTGTCACTCATCAGGCGTACCGCACGATGGACCAGCTGACCGATTTTCGATCGGTGTTTCCGTTCGTTACCCCTGGCGAGGAGGGATCTGCTCTGTTTGAGTGGAGGGCCGGCATGGAGCGCCTGGAAATCGAGTTCCTTCCGGAGGGGCCACCCTACGTCAGCTATCGGGACGCCGACGGGGTCACGCAGGTTGATGGGGACCTCGGTAGTCGTGGCGCGAGTTATGGGCAGGTCCGGCGCGTGCTGGCTTCGCTCTCCGCGCGCATCTGGATGTCTAACCCTAATTGGAAGCAGTTGTTTTCCTGAGGGTTCACGTGAAGGCGCACGCTTTGAGGGGGAGTGTTGAGCTGGGATGATGAATCCATACCGGACGGCGAAGTTATCTATCGCAGAATTCCGGATAAGCCGGACTTTCTAGCCCCCGATCTCCTTACTGGGGAGCGTCGTCCTACGCGTACCGCATTTCAGTGGGATGATGACGGTATTTCTGTGCATCGGAGCTCGCTTCTTGAAAGTTGCGGGCTTGGTGCGGATGCAGTGGTACGCAGGCAAGGGCAGCAAGTGTATGGCTTCGAGGCTCAAGCGCCGAGGAGTTGCGGCGCAGGAGTGGTTGACGATCCGTTTCCAGACGATCCTCCGGCAGGCATGGCGCATGCGCTGATTCAGTGCGAAACGACTAAGCCTGATCGTCCGCGAAGGCGGAAGATCGCTGAAACTCTTGCAGACGCAGCACGGCGCTACTTTCCGCCTAGCGATGCATCATCTGATACGCGCTAGTTGAGGGATTCGTACAAGGTCGGTGGAGCGGCTTTGGGCTGGAGCTACTTTGGGGCGAGTGATCATGGCGCCTAAGCTTCCGGCCAGTCGGGCAGTCTGTGGACCTGCCCGTTAAAGCGCGACGTTGGGGCCATGATCTTGGAGGCTCGCCCCAAAGTGGCTGCCGAAAGCGGTGGAGCCGACCGGCCCCAGCCACAGCGGTTTTCTCTGGCCTTCGCCCGCTTGCACGCAGCGCGCCGCCGGGCGCGGCCAGCCGGGGCGCAGACAGGAGGCAGGCCGCGCCGCAGAGGCGGCGCGCGCCCGCGCCGTGCGCGGGCCTTGATGAAGTAGAGAAAGTTCTACCGCGCCTGCGTCAGTCGCTTGCCGTCATGGCTTCGTACGTGAGGGCCTGCCCCGTCGAGGGCATCCAGGAACCGGACCGCGTAGACCTCGGACATGGACTCCGCCACCTCGTCGGGCGTGAGCCAGGTGACCGCCGTCGATTCGCTGGAGGTGCGCTCTTCGCCGCCGACCAGCTTGCAGCGGAAGACCAGGGCCACGATGCCTCGTGTCGTGTTCTTGTAGACCCCGGTGAGCTCGTCCACCTCGATGTGGATGCCCGTCTCTTCCCAGACCTCGCGTCGTACGCCGGCCTCCGGGGTCTCATCGAGTTCGAGCACTCCGCCCGGGAGTTCCCAAGCGCCGTTGTCGGCCCGCCGGATCGTTAGAAGCTTGCCGTCCTCGCGGACCACCACTCCGGCCACGGACACGGAGTGCAGTGGCGTTGACTGGGCTTCCGGAGCGCTGTTACTCATGTACAGGAGCATAGGAGGATGGGAAGAACTATGGGAACCGCGGTAGGAGGGGGTAGGGCCGTACCTCGATACGTGCAGATCGCCGACGACATCGTGCAGCAGATCAGAGCCGGGGTCCTCAAGCCCGGCGAGATGGTGCCGAGTGAATCCGAGCTGGTCGAGCGCTACGGCGTTGCGGGCGGCACGATCCGTAAGGCGATGGTGGAGGTCCGTGCGAGCGGCCTGGTGGAGACCCGCCACGGCAAGGGCTCGATCGTGAAGGACCGGCCGCCGGTACGGCACCGCTCCTCCGACCGCTTCCGACGCTCGCACCGGCAGGGCGGCAAGGCTGCGTATCTGGCGGAGTCCGCGCAGTCGGGAGCCACGGCCAAGGTCAGCGTGCTGTACATCGGCCCCATGGAGGTCCCGGAGGGCGTCGCCGGTCGTCTCGGAGTCGAGCCAGGCACTCAGGTCCTTGCCCGCCGGCGGCTCTACTTTCGTAACGGCACTCCGGTCGAGACGGCCAGCTCGTACCTGCCATGGGACGTCGTGAAGGACATCCCCGAGCTCTTTGCCGAGAACCCCGGTGGTGGCGGCATCTACGCCCGAATCGAAGACCACGGGCATGAGTTCGCAGAGTTCGTCGAGACCTTGCAGGCTCGGTCGGCCACCAAGGCCGAAGCGTCCGAGCTGGCGCTCAGCCCTGGTGCCCCCGTCGTGCATCTCGTCCGTGAAGCGCTGACGATCGAAGGCCGCGTGGTGGAGGTCTGCGACACCCTCATGGCCGCTGACCAGTTCGTTTTCAGCTACCGCATCCCCGCTACGGACTGACGCCCGCTCAACTCTCCTCAGCCCGCCCCGACTTCTTCGTCGAGGCGGGTTGACTCATGTACAGGAGTCCGGCACTCTTCTGTAACTCATGTACATGAGTGACTGAGTTCAGCATCTATAGAGGAGTGATCCGTAGTGCGTCAGATCCCCGTCGACACCTCCGCCGCGACCGTGATGGTCGCGAAGCAGCCGCAGATCAAGGTCAAGGACCGCCGTACCGGTGAGGTCGCCCTCGACGTCGAGACCGGAGCGAAGCTGATGACCGTGGACGTGATGTTCGCCGCCAACGACGCGGTGGAGATCCTGTCCGTCACCGTCCCTGAGAGCGGGGTCTCCGGTGAGCTGGGCATGGGCACCCCGGTGGCGCTGACCGACCTGATCGCCCGGCCGTGGGAAAACGAGTTCAACGGGCAGAAGCGGCACGGCATCGCGTTCCGCGCCGTGGCGGTCACCTCGCTGGCCGCCGGTGGCTCGCAGGCTGAGGCGGCCTGATCATGGCCCGCCTCTCGGTCGTACTGCTGCTGGTCGTCGCCACCGCTCTCGTGCTGCGGTGGCGGCGCCCCGCCTGGTACTGGATGACCTTCGGGGTCGTCCTCGCCGCGCTGCGGGTCTTAGTCCGGTACGCCTCGGTCATGGACGCCTGCGGCCTGACGGTCCCGCCCCCGCGCTGGCGGCTCGCACTCTCCCGCATGACCGACCGCCCGGCCCCCGAGTCGCGTGCCCCACGCATTCTCCGTCTCCGGCCGACCCGTACCGGGCTCGTCCTGCGGCTCAAACTCCGGCCCGGCCAGGACGTTTTCGATGTCTCCGCCGCCACCGATCGGCTGCGGCACTCGTTCGGGATGTACGGCGTCACCGCCCGGGAGATCCGCTCCGGAGTCGTCGAACTGCGGATGACGGGCTACGACGTGCTCAGGCGCGTGCAGATGCCCGCCAAGATCGACCGCACTCCGATGCGCCTGCCCGTCGCACTGCGTGAGGACGGGGCGGTCCACTACCGAGATTTCCGGATCGTCCCGCACGGACTCACGATCGGGGCCACCGAGTCGGGCAAGTCCGTCTACCAGCGCAACTTGGTGGCCAGCCTCGCCGCTCAGGACGTCGCGCTCGTCGGTATCGACTGCAAGCAGGGTGTCGAGCTGTTCCCATTGGCTCGCCGCTTCTCCGCCCTCGCCGACAGCCAGGACACCGCTCTCGATCTGCTCGAAGCCCTGGTCTCGCACATGGAATCCGTCTACCAACTCGTCCGCGAGGAACAGCGCATCAGGGTGAATGTCCCCGATGCGGAGATCGCTGCCGACATCTGGGATCTGGCCGAGGACCTCCGTCCCACGCCTGTCGTGGTCCTGGTGGACGAGGTGGCCGAACTCGCGCTCATCGCCTCCAAGGAGGAGGAGAGGCGCCGGGACCGGATCATCACCGCGCTCGTCCGCCTGGCCCAGCTCGGCCGCGCTGCCGGCATCTACCTGGAGATCTGCGGCCAGCGCTTCGGCTCCGAACTCGGCAAGGGCATCACCATGCTCCGGGCCCAGCTCACCGGCCGTACCGCGCATCGGGTCAACGACGAGGCCAGCGCCAACATGGCCTTCGGCGACATCTCCCCTGACGCCGCACTGGCCGCCATTCAGATACCCGCAGACGCCCCCGGCATCGCGATCGTTGGTGACTCGACTGGCGGCTGGTCTCGCATCCGGGCCCCGCACACCTCGCTGCGCGAAGCAGTGAACCTCTGCAACAACTACGCAGACCGCACGCCGGAACTGCCCGCGCTCGCGCCATTCCGGCCCGCCGTCGCCCCGCCGGCCACCACCGCCGTATCGCTCACCAAGGCGTCCACCACGACTGCCTGACCCTCCCGCTCCAAGGTCGGCGCCACCTCGACGCGCCAGCTCCCTACCCCCTCCATGCCAGATCCCGGAAGGAGAACCGTCATGGGACGCATTCGCCCGGACCCTGTTCTCGTACAAGCAGTCATCGCCGGAGCGCTCTCCTTCGCCCACCTCCACGACCTGGCCGCTGCTGCCGGACAGGACGGCTGGAAGGCGTGGGCCTACCCGGTCAGCGTCGACCTGCTGCTGGTCGTGGCCTGGCGGCGGCTCCGCAACGACGGCCCGTCCCGGCTCGCCTGGTGCTGGTTCCTGATCGCTCTGGTGGCTTCGCTCGGCGCCAACGTCGCGACCGCAGGATTCCTCGATCTCCAGCACCCGCCCGCCTGGCTCCGCTTCGGGATCGCCGGATGGCCTGCGCTCGCCTTCCTCGGCGGGACCCTGCTGGCGCATACGCGGAGTGCCGCACAAGCCACTGATTCCACCTCGCCGGCCGACGTGGCTCCGGCACCCGCTCCCGTACCCGCTCCGGTCCCGACAGCTGAACCTCCTGCCGACCCAGCCGAGTTGATCGACGCCGACCTTCCCGCGGCTGAACCACCCGCCGAACCGCCCCGGCCCGCCCCTGCACCTGCGCCCGTCCCGGCAGCCCTCGTCGCCCACGCCCGCAAGGTCGCCGACGAGCACCGCGCCCGCACTGGGGACCGGATCGACAGCGACACCCTGCGGGCCCGCCTCGGCGTCCCGCCCCAGCTCGCCGACTCCATCGCCGCCCAACTCACCTGACCAGCAAGGAGAAAAACCATGCCCGCCCGCCACCACTTCCACTCCGTCATGCGGATCGGCCCCGTGCAGACCGGCACCTATCGCGACCGCTTCGGCCGCACCCAGCACGCCGCCGTCTGCACCGCCAACCGCTGCGGCTGGTCCGCCGACTTCTCCAGCCGCTCGGCCGCCCAGCTCGCCGCCCGTACCCACCGCTGCACCGTCCGCTGACCGACTGAGGAGACCGCATGGACGTCCCGCTCTGGCTCGCTCTGATCGCCGTCGGCTACCTCGGCATCAAGCTCATCCGCCCGCCCTGGTGGCTCGTGGCCGTGTTCCTCCTCGGCGGCTACCTCCTCGCCGACAGTTTCCTGGCCTCTGTCATCGACACGGCCGTCAAGTAACGCCCGCAGAAGGGAGATCCACCATGTTCCGCCCCAAGGTCCCGACCAACCCGACGCCCACCGGGCTCGTCATCCAGCCCTCCGTCGAACCGATCGCCACCGTGCGGCACACCCCGCTGCCAGCCCCGGTCGCTCAGTCCTCGACCCGCCCCGCGGTTCAGCTCACGCCCGGCACCGCGCTCGCCCTCGTCGGCGGCGGCACGGCTGTGGTCCTGGTCGTCGGCACCGTCCTGGTCTCGATGCTCCTGGCGGTCGCCATAAGCGGGGTGTCCGTCGCCGTCTGCGCGGTCGTCCTCCGCTCGCTGCTCGCCTCCGGGCGCACGCACCGCTGACCGGCCCCGGGCGGCCTCAACCGCCAAGTCTCCGCCGCCCGGGAGCCGTGCTCCTGTCCGAACCACAGATCCGGAAGGAAGCCCCATCATGACCGACCACACCCACGTACGTGGGAGGTCGCCCGTGCCTGACACGCTCCTCGACCCGACCACCCTCGGCGACCTGCTGCGGGTGGCCTCGGCCCCCGACTACGACCGCTGGGCAGACCAGATCCACCGCACCGGCGGCTGCTCCGACCCCATCCACCTCACCGGCTGGACCCTCACCAAGGACCGCACGTCGGGCGAGACCCTGCGCCACTACTCGACCGCCTCCGAACCCGGCGGACGACTCCGCCTCGCCTGCGGCAACCGCCGCGCCTCCCGCTGCCCCGCCTGCGCCTGGACCTACGCCGGAGACACCTACCACCTCATCCGCGCCGGCCTGGCCGGAGACAACCGCCGCGACATCCCCGGCACCGTCCGAGACCACCCCCGCGTCTTCACCACCCTCACCGCGCCCTCCTTCGGCCCCGTGCACAACCGGCCCGACCGAGGCGTCTGCCGCTGCGGCACACAGCACAGCGCGGACGATCCGGCGCTCGGCACCGCACTGGACCCCGAGACGTACGACTACGCCGCCGCCGTCCTGTTCAACAACCACGCGGGCGACCTCTGGCAACGCTTCACCACCCGCCTCCGCCGCGAACTGGCCGCCCGCGCCGACCTCACCCAACGCGACCTCAAGGCATCGGCCCGCCTCTCCTTCGGCAAGGTCGCCGAGTTCCAGAAGCGCGGCGCCCTCCACTTCCATGCGGTGATCCGCATCGACGGACCGGACGGGCCCGGAACACCGCCGCCATCGTGGGCCAGCGCCGACCTACTGACCGACGCGATCCACGCCGCCGCCGCGCACTCCTACACCTCGGTCACGGCCCCGGCCTCCGGAGACCAGCCCACCCGGACCTTCCGTTGGGGCACGCAGCTGGACGTACGGCCGGTCAAGGCGTTCGGCGACGGCTCCGACATCACCGAACAGGCGGTGGCCTCCTATGTGGCGAAGTACGCGACCAAGGCTGCCGAGACCACCGGCACTCTGGACCGGCGCATCGGCGAACTCGCCGAGCTGGACCGCCACCAGGTCCCCGAACACACCCGCCGCCTGATCATCGCGTGCAAGACCCTGGATCCGCTCTACCCGGACCGTCGCCTCTGGGGCTGGGCCCACATGCTCGGCTTCCGCGGCCACTTCTCCTCCAAGTCCCGCCGCTACTCGACCACCCTCGGCGAACTCCGCGCGGCCCGCGCCGACTTCCGCGCCACCCAGGAACGCGAAGCGCTCGGCCTCGAACCCCCGGAGCCGGACACCGTCCTCGTCCTGACCGACTGGCAGTACGTCGGCCACGGCCATACCCCCGGCGAATCCGCCCTCGCCGCCACCATCGCCCGCGACATCCAGACCAACCGCGACACCGCACGCCAAGCCCGCGCCGAACTCGAAGCCGAAGGAGACGACTGGACATGACCACCACCGTGATCGCAAGGAAGTGGCACACCACCGCCGAAGTCGCGCAGATGCTCGGCTACGGCCTCTCCAAGACCAAGATGCTCGTCCTCACCGGAGACATCCGCTCGGTCAAGGACGGCCGCAACCGCCGCATCCTGCCGCGCTGGGTGGACGAGTACGTCAAGCGCCTGGCCCGTGAGGCTGAAGCGGAGTGGTCGGCATGAGCGGCAAGCGCGGCAACGGTGAAGGCTCCATCTACCCCTACAAGAACAGCTTCGCCGCCTACGCCTGGGTCACCACCCCGGACGGCAAGAAGAAGCGCAAGTACGTCTACGGCAAGACCCGCGAAGACGTCCACGACAAGTGGATCAAGCTGCACGCTGAGGCGAAGAAAGGCCCTGTAGCGACTCGGCACCGCACGCTGAGCGCCTTCCTGGCGTACTGGCTTGAGTCAATCGTGAAGCCCAACCTCGCGCCCCTGTCCTACGTCTCGTACGAGGGCTGCGTGCGGCTGTACATCGCTCCCCACCTCGGCACGAAGCGGCTGGACAAGCTCACCGTGCGGGATGTGCGCGAATGGCTGACGAAGCTGACGACCACCTGCCAGTGCTGTGCCCAGGGGAAGGACGCCAAGAGGGCTCCCAGCCGTCGACGCTGCTGTGCTGCCGGAGAGTGCTGTGAGGCGTTTGCATCCCGCCGGGTGATCCAAGCCGCTCGCGACGCACTGCGGGCCGCCCTGACGCATGCGGTCGCCGAGGAAGAGATCGGGAAGAACGTCGCCGCCCTGGTGAAGGTGCCCAAGCCTCGGCGCCGCCGTATCAAGCCGTGGTCCGCCGTTGAGGCCGGTCAGTTCCTCGCGGACGGCGTGACCCGTGAAGACCCCCTGTTGGCGGCCTGGGTGCTCGTGCTGTGCCTCGGGCTCCGCCGCGGGGAGGTGCTGGGCCTGACGTGGAAGTCGATCGACTTCGAGGCAGGTGAGCTGTACGTGGACCACCAGATCCAGCGGGCGGGGCGTCAGATCCTCCACCGCGAGACCAAGACCGAGGAGTCGGACGACTTCCTGCCGCTGCCCGCGCTCTGCCTCAAGGCGCTCCGGATGCGACGCGCTCAGCAGTTCGGGGACCGGAAGGCGTCCGGTGATCTCTGGCAGGACGGTCACGGGCTGGTCTTCACGACGAAGTACGGCACCCCGATCGAGCCGGGGAACCTCACCCGGATGTTCGCTCTCCGTGCCCGTCGCGCCGGCCTCCGGGTCATCCCGCTGCGGAACACCCGGCACACCTGTAGTTCGCTCCTGGTCGCCCTCGGAGTCCACCCGAAGGTGGCGCAGCGCATCCTGCGGCACTCACAGATCTCGATGACGATGGAGGTCTACGCCGAGGCGAGTGAGGAAGCGGTGCGCTCGGCCCTGGGCCAGCTGTCCGAAGCGATGGGCGGCGCCGGCTGACCCGGTTGCTGTACTTCGCTGCTGTACGGCACGACAAAGCCCCCGTCCGGGTGACCCGGCGGGGGCTTTGATCTGCTGTGCGCTCGGCAGGATTCGAACCTGCAACCTTCTGATCCGTAGTCAGATGCTCTATCCGTTAAGCTACGAGCGCTTGGCTTTCCGGCGGTTTTTCTTGCCGGTCGGCGTTGCGGGAACAACATTACATGACCTGCGCCGTGAGGCGAAATCCATTGCCCGCAGCACCTCTGACCTGCGGAAACGCCCTCCTGGGGGACTTCGGGAGGTTATTGGGGCCAGGGGGAGTCCTCGATGATCCGGACGAAGTTCGGGCGGGTGTAGTCCTCTTCGAAGCGGTCCAGGACGTCGGACTTCGCATTGCCGACGGTGGTCCGGGGGCGGTGGGTCAGGCCGGCGTGGAAGGCGTGGGGGATGCGGCGCTTGAAGTCGGGCGCGGGTGGGCGGCGGCGACGGCCTCGCGGGCTTCCAGGGAGGGAGCGCGTCGTAGCCGATGCCGAGGACGTCGAGGTCGACGCCGGCTGTGACGAGCGCCACTTCGGGGCCATGTGGTGCGGAAATTCCGGGGTGGTGTGCAGGGCGATGCCCTCCCAGATCAGGCGGGCGCGGTCGGCGGGGATGCCGCGGGCGGTCAGGAAAGCGCGGGCCTCGTCGGCGCCGTCGAGCTCGAAGCGCTGCCGGCCGGTGCGGAACTTCTCGGTGAGACCGAGGTCGTGGAAGAGGGCTCCCACGTAGAGCAGCTCCGGGTCGAAGTCCAGGCCGTGACGACGGCCGTGAAGTCCAGGCCGTACCGACCCGCACCGACAGCCGTGGTGGGCGGCGAAGAGGTAGACGGGGGATCCCGGCGTGTGGGAGGGCGGGGGCGGGTTGTCCACAGGTGTGGACAGCGCATCGCCCCGGACCTTGGGCGCGGCGCGGGCCGGACGCGGGGGGGGGAGCTGGGCGGGGCGAGCTGAGCTGAGCTGAGCTGGGGGGTGAGAGGAGCGGAGATCGTTTCCGGGCGCTCAGGCCGTTCCCGTTCCTGCGCGCAGACTGTTCCCGTATGCCTGGCTCCCGCTCCTAGCCCCACCCCGACCCCGACCCCGACTCCGACCCCGGCTCCGACCCCCGACTCCGGCTCTGGCTCCGACCCCGACCCGGCCCTGGCTCCGGCCCCGGGCCCTGCCCCGGGCAGCGAAGATCGCCTCGCGCCGTACGGCAAAGATCGCTTCGCGCTCGGCGGGGAAGATCGTCCCGGGCTGCATAAAAGCGTTCAGGCCCCGGTCGGAGATGACCGGGGCCTGAACGAATAGGAGCGGAGGCGGAGGGATTTGAACCCTCGATGGGGGGTAAGCCCCAAACCGCATTAGCAGTGCGGCGCCATAGACCGGACTAGGCGACGCCTCCACACACCCCACACGCGCATGCACGTTGTGGCGTGTCCAGATGATGGCACAGCTCCCAGGGCTGTCACCAATCGCCCCCTACGGTACTAGGCGCTCGGGCCACCCGGCAAAGACGTTCCTGCGGCGCAACGTCGGGGGCGGCAGCGCGTTAGAGGTGTCGGGGCCGTGGCAACTCGCGTTGTCGTGCGCCCCCGGCGTGTACGTACCGCGTACCGCCTCGCACTCGCCTCTCAGGAGCCTGTGATGCCGCACCGCCGGACGTCATCCCTCTTCGCCGCGGCCGCCAGCGCCGCCACCACGGCTGTGACCCGTCTCTCCGCCACCACAGCCGCCGCGGGCCGCCTCTCCACCACCACCGCCGCCGTGTCCATCGTCTCCGTCACCGCGGCGCTGGCCCTGGCGGCGCCCGCCGCCTCGGCCGCTCCGATCCCGCTGCCGCACCACCGGTCCGGGAACGGCATCACCGGTGCGGGCCATCACGCCCTCGCCGGTCACCCAGCCGTGGCCAGTCACTCCTCCCTGGCCGGTCCCCCAGCCGTGGCCAGTGACTCCTCGCTCGCCGGTCACCCAGCCGTCATCGGTCACCCAGCGGTCGCCGGTCGCTCCCCCCTCTCCGGCCCCCCAGCCGTC
>NZ_JAMJFM010000083.1:0-29513 GCF_023544705.1 Streptomyces sp. MCA2 | reverse complement strand
GGACGGAAGTGAGGCTGTGGCCAAAGAAATTGATCCCTCGGCGTCGATGGCGGCACTCTTCGCTACGCGACTGCGCAGACTTCGCTTGAATGCAGGGCTGACGCAGGCACAACTAGGCCGGCAGGCACACACGCACAGCACGCGCATCAACCAGATCGAGCGGACCACTGGCGCCAAGCCGACGCTTGAGCTGGCACGCGCCCTGGACGAGGCGTTGGGTGCCGATGAGTTGCTGATCGAGCTGTGGCCGTATGTCTACCGGGAGACGTTTCCCGACTGGGCGCGGGAGTTCATGGAGCGCTCAGAGCGAGCTGTGGCCATCAGGGAGTACGCATCGGCCGTCGTACCTGGCTTGCTACAGACGGAGAGATACGCCCGCGCCCTTCTGAGTCTTGGCCGAACACTCGAATCCGCCGAGCAGCTGGAGGAACGAGTGGCTGCCCGACTCGGGCGCCAGGTGAGGCTCACTGAACCCGACGGACCCGAGTTATGGGTCGTGGTCGATGAGGCCGTTCTCCTGCGCCCCCTCGGCGGCCCGACCGTGATGCAGGCGCAGCTCGCGCGGCTTCTGGAGGCAGCGAATCTCCCCCGCGTCACCCTTCAGGTGCTGCCGTTCAGCAGTGGAGGTCACGAAATCATCGGCAGATCTCTCACGCTCCTGACTCAACCGAACGGAATGGAATCGGCCTACGTCGAAGTCGCGGACTTCGGTCAACTCTTCGACGAGCCAGGCGAGGTGGAGTCGTTCTCGGTAATTTACGATCGGCTTCGGGCCCTGGCCCTGCCGCCGAACATGTCACTCGACATGATCCGATCAGTGATGGAGGGCACCCACCGTGCTGAGCGCATCCCGTCCCGACCTGAACGCCGCCGTCTGGCGCAAGTCCAGCTACAGCAATCAGGAGGGAGGCAACTGCGTCGAGGTCAGCGACACCCACCCCGCCCTCGTCCCCGTCCGTGACTCCAAAAACCCCCACGGACCTGCCCTCCTCATCCCCCACCAGACCTGGACCACGTTCATAACCGGCCTGAAAGCCGACGGATTCGCATGCTGAGCGCTCCCGGCCCCGATCTGAACGCCGCCGTCTGGCGCAAGTCCAGCTACAGCAATCAGGCGGGAGGCGACTGCGTCCATGTAGCCGACGGCTTCCCCGCCCTCGTCCCCGTCCGTGACTCCAAAAACCCCCACGGACCCGCCCTCCTCATCCCCCGCCACGCCTGGGCCGTGTTCATAGCGGGGCTGAAGGGTGAGTGCCCCGCAGGCAGGTGACTTACGGGGGTGCCCGGGAACAGATCGTCGTTCCCGGGCACTGACATAGGTATGAGTGACAACAGCGCATTCGGCGACTCCCACGGCTTTCGGACCGAGCACGACTCCATGGGGGAGGTGCAGGTGCCCGCGCATGCCAAATGGCGGGCGCAGACGCAGCGTGCGGTGGAGAACTTCCCGGTCTCCGGGCAGCGGCTGGAGCGGGCGCACATCGAGGCGCTGGCCCGTATCAAGGGGGCGGCCGCCATGGTCAACGGGGAGCTGGGGGTGCTGGACAAGGAGATCGCGGAGGCCGTCCAGGAGGCCGCCGCCGCGGTGGCGGAGGGGCAGTGGGACGACCACTTCCCCATCGACGTGTTCCAGACCGGGTCCGGGACGTCGTCGAACATGAACACCAATGAGGTCATCGCGACGCTGGCGAGCGAGCGGCTGGGGCGGGCGGTCCACCCGAACGACCACGTCAATGCCAGTCAGTCGTCCAATGACGTCTTCCCGTCCTCGATTCATATCGCGGCGGCCTCGGCCGTCCTCAACGACCTGATCCCGGCGCTGGAGCATCTCGCGGAGTCGCTGGAGCGGAAGGCGGAGGAATTCGCCGAGGTCGTGAAGTCGGGGCGGACGCATCTGATGGATGCGACGCCGGTGACGCTGGGGCAGGAGTTCGGCGGCTATGCCGCCCAGGTGCGGTACGGCGTCGAGCGGCTGCGGGCCTCGCTGCCGCGGCTGGCGGAACTGCCGCTGGGCGGTACGGCGGTGGGGACGGGGATCAACACGCCGCCCGGGTTCTCGGCCGCGGTGATCGCCGAAGTGGCGCGGGCGACGGGGCTGCCGCTGACGGAGGCGCGGAATCACTTCGAGGCGCAGGGGGCGCGCGACGGGATCGTCGAGACCAGCGGGCAGCTGCGGACGATCGGGGTCGGGCTGACGAAGATCGCCAACGATCTGCGGTGGATGGCGTCGGGGCCGCGGACCGGGCTCGCGGAGATCGCGCTGCCGGATCTCCAGCCGGGCTCGTCGATCATGCCGGGGAAGGTCAACCCGGTGATCCCGGAGGCGGTGCTGATGGTCGCGGCGCAGGTCACCGGCAATGACGCGACGGTGGCGGCGGCCGGGGCCGCGGGCAACTTCGAGCTCAATGTGATGCTGCCGGTGATCGGGAAGAACGTGCTGGAGTCGGTGCGGCTGCTGGCGAATGTCTCCCGGCTGCTGGCGGACCGTACGGTCGACGGGATCACCGCGAACGTGGAACGGGCCCGTGAGTACGCCGAGTCGTCGCCGTCGGTCGTCACTCCGCTCAACAAGTACCTCGGGTACGAGGAGGCCGCGAAGGTCGCCAAGAAGTCCGTCGCCGAGCGGAAGACGATCCGTGAGGTGGTCCTCGAAGGCGGCTATGTCGAGCGGGAGCTGCTGAGCGAGGAGCAGTTGGACGAGGCGTTGGACGTCCTGCGGATGACGCATCCCTGAGCCGGGCCCGTCCGCCGTCCGCCCTTCCCCGTCCCCCGTCCCCCGTCCGCACGCGGAGGTTCCTGTTGCGGCGAGGGTTCGGGGGGCGGCCCGCATTATCATGCCCGTAACGCCCGGTGCGGTTCATGTCACGGCGCGCTTCATGCCACGCCTCTAAGATCTGCGCATGACAGCGGACATGGTGGACACGACGGAAGGCGAGACGGCCGGCGGACGCGGGACGGCCGGTGCGAAGGGGGCGGCGGGCCGCGCGGCGGGAGGGACGCGCTGGGCGCCGGGGGACCACATCCTGTGGCGTTATCGCGACAACGCCGACGCCGCGCGGTTCCACATCTGCCGTCCGATGACCGTGGTCCAGGACACCGACGAGCTGCTCGCGGTGTGGATGGCGCCGGGCACCCCCTGCATCAAGCCGGTGCTCGCCGACGGCACGCCGGTGCACCGCGAGCCGCTGTCCACCCGCTACACCAAACCGCGCCGGACCGCCCACGACCAGTGGTTCGGCACCGGCGTGCTGAAGCTGGCCCGGCCCGGGGACCCGTGGTCGGTGTGGCTGTTCTGGGAGCGTGGCTGGCAGTTCAAGAACTGGTACGTCAATCTGGAGGAGCCGCGCCGCCGTTGGGCGGGCGGCATTGACTCCGAGGACCACTTTCTCGACATCTGTGTCTATCCGGACCGGCACTGGGAGTGGCGGGACGAGGACGAGTTCGCGCAGGCGCAGCGGGACGGGCTGATGACGGACGCACGGGCCGCCGAGGTCAGGTCGGCGGGGCGGGCCGCGATCGCACAGATCACGGCCTGGCGCGAGCCGTACGCCGACGGCTGGGAGGACTGGCGGCCCGATCCGGCCTGGGAAGTCCCCGGGCTCCCGGACGACTGGGACCGCGCACCGGAACGTTTGCGGTCGTGAGGGAGCGAAGCGACTTCACGCGACGGAAGGGGGCGAACCGTGGAAAGCTGCGCCTATGGGCAATGCTGTTTCCTGCGGGGCGAGGAGCGGGGCCGAGCCCCCTTGCTGCGCCCCGGGTCTTCAAACGTAGGATCGTCCTCCGCAAGACTGCACAGGCGCAACTCCAGAACGGGAAAACGAACTTGACCGCGGTCGCAGGAGGGGCGAGGTCGTGAGTGCAACTCACTACGACGGATACGAGGGGCTGAACCGGTTAGCACTGGACCGGGCCGGCCAGGCCGAGGCGTTCGACGCGATCGGTGACCGGTACGACGACGCCTTTCCGCACAAGGACGGCCAGCTCACCTCGGGCGCCTGGCTGGCCGGAACCCTGCCCGCGGGCTCACGCATCCTGGATCTCGGATGCGGTACGGGCCTGCCGACCGCCCGTCAGCTCACGGACGCCGGACACCGCGTCGTGGGAATCGACCTCTCCCCCTCGATGGTCGAACTGGCCCGGGAGAACGCCCCGGACGCCGACTTCCACCGGCTGGACATCGCCGATCTGCGCGGCGGCCGGCTCGGCGGCCCCGGCTCCTTCGACGGTATCGCCGCTTATTTCTCGCTTCTGATGCTGCCCCGGGCGGAAATCCCTTACGCACTGGGCATGCTGCATGATCTGCTACGACCCGAGGGGCTGTTGGCCCTGTCCATGGTCGAGGCGGATGTGGACGACTTCACCATTCCGTTCCTGGGCAACTCGATCCGGGTATCGGGTTACCTGCGGGACGACCTGCGCCGGGTCGTGCACGACGCGGGTTTTGACGTCGTCGGGGAGGACGCCTACGCATACGCCCCGGCGAGTACGGACGTACCACCCGAGATCCAGCTCTTTCTGCACCTGCGACGCGCCTGAGACGCAGCGCGTTGGGCGCGTCCCGCACGGGCGGCGCGCTCGGAACGTGGCACGTCGGGCGCACAGCCCCGGACGGATGGAATCCCACGCGTGACGGAGCACCCCACCTCCCACGAATCGCGGCGGTCGGCCTCGACCGCCGCGGACTCGGCGTCCCCTGCTCGGGGGCCGGCCGGGACGGCGTCGTACGGCGCGGTCCCCGACCCGCGCAGCGCCCTCCAGCAGCCCGCCACGGCCGGGTTCACTCCGGTGCCGGGCGCCGGGTTCGCGGTGCGCGGCGGTGACGACATAGGCCTTGCCGGTGTCGCCGTCACGGCCTCGGCCGGTGCACCGGCCGGCCCCCACGACGACGAGCCGGCCGCGGATCACGGCGCGGCGCGGCGGGACCCGTCGGCGGACGCGGACGGCACCGCCGCGGGCCACACCGACGGGTGCACCAGCGATCACAGCGCCGCGCACAGCGGCGGTCATGCCGCCGCACGGGACGCTTCGGCCCCGTACGGCGACGCGTACGGGGAGGTGGCCATGCCTGCGGGAGGACGGCCGGGCGGGGCGGCGGATGCGGGGCGGGAGACGGCTCGCGCCGGGCGGCGGGTGGCGCAGGGCGCGGTGGGCCGCGCGGAGGCGCCGGAGCCGGGCGAGGAGCCGCATCACGGGCAGCGCCCGCACCATGGCGGCGAGGGCATCGGGCGGCCGCGGGAGGGCGGCACTCCGGGCGGCTCAGGGCGGTCGCGGCCGCGGGGCGGCGAGCCGGGCGGAACGGTGCCGGAGCAGCCGTCGGCGCCGCACGGCGGACGGTCCGCGGGCCCGGACGACCACCGGGGCGAGGCGGCGCGGCCGGCGGCCGGGGAGGCCATGACGGACCGGCTGACCGGGCAGACCGGACCGCCGCAGGGCCCGCCGCCCGTTCCCCCGGCCCGCTCGGCGCATCCGGGCGAGAGCAGTGAGGTGGCCGCGGCCCGGCAGGCGGGCGGCGACCGGCTGCGCTTCATCGGGGCGGCGACGCGGCGGATCGCCCGCGGGATCGACCTGGACGAGATCGTGCTCGGGCTGTGCCGGGCGACGGTGCCGACGTTCGCCGACGTTCGCCGACGCCATCCTGGTCTATCTGCGGGATCCGCTGCCGGTGGGCGACGAGCGCCCGACCGGCCCGGTGGTGCTGCGGCTGCGCCGTACCGACCGTATTCCGGAGGAGCCGGACACCAACGGCGCCCGGCTGCCGGTGCTGCCCGCGCAGCCCGATCTGGGTCCGGCGATGGGCGGCAGCGCGGCGGAGCTGGCCGAGGTGGAGCCCGGCGGGCCGCTGGCCGAGGTGCTGCGGGGCGTACGGCCGCTGTTCGGCGAGGCGCAGGCGGCGCGGACGGCACTGCCGGAGCTGCTGGGTCCCGACCCGCGGCTGCCCGGCGGCCACCGGGTGATCCTGGCGCCGCTGCGCGGCCGCCGGCGGGTGATCGGTGCGGCGGTGTTCCTGCGCCGCCCGGACCGGCCGGCGTTCGAGCCGGACGATCTGCTGGTGGCGGCGCAGCTGGCGACGCACACCGCGCTGGGCGTGGACAAGGCGGTGCTCTACGGCCGCGAGGCGTATATCGCCGACGCGCTCCAGCGCACGATGCTGCCGGACTCGCTGCCGCAGCCGACCGGGGTCCGGCTGGCCAGCCGCTATCTGCCGGCCGCCGAGACGGCACGGGTGGGCGGCGACTGGTACGACGCGATCCCGCTGCCGGGCAGCCGGGTGGCGCTGGTCGTCGGCGATGTCATGGGCCACTCGATGACCTCTGCCGCGATCATGGGCCAGTTGCGTACGACCGCGCAGACGCTGGCGGGTCTGGACCTGCCGCCGCAGGAGGTGCTGCACCATCTCGACGAGCAGGCGCAGCGGCTGGGTACGGACCGGATGGCGACCTGCATGTACGCGGTGTACGACCCGGTCGCGCACCGGATCACCATCGCCAATGCGGGGCATCCGCCGCCGGTGATGCTGCACCGCGGCGGGCGCGCCGAGGTGCTGCGGGTCCCGTCGGGCGCGCCGATCGGCGTCGGCGGGGTGGACTTCGAGGCCGTGGAGCTGGACGCCCCCGCGGGCGCCACGCTGGTCCTCTATACGGACGGTCTGGTCGAGTCGCGCATCCGGGACGTGTGGACCGGTATCGAGCAGCTGCGGGAGCGGCTGGCGGAGACGGCCCGGCTGACGGGTCCCAACCCGCCGCCGCTGGAGCCGATGTGTGACGAGGTGCTGGACATGCTGGGCCCCGGCGACCGCGATGACGACATCGCGCTGCTGGCGGCCCGGTTCGACGGGATCGCGCCGAGCGATGTCGCGTACTGGTATCTGGACCCGAAGGCGCAGACGGCGGGGCAGGCCCGGCGGCTGGCCCGGCGGGCGCTGGCGCGCTGGGGTCTGGAGGAGCTGACCGACCAGCTGGAGCTGCTGGTCAGCGAGGTGGTGACGAATGCGGTGCGGTATGCGGAGCGGCCGATCACGCTGCGGTTGCTGCGGACGGACGTACTGCGCTGCGAGGTCGGCGACGATGTCCCGCAGCTGCCGCGGCTGCGCCAGGCCCGGCCGTCGGACGAGGGCGGGCGGGGGCTCTACCTGGTCAACCGGATGGCGAGGCGCTGGGGCGCGACCCGTCTGAGCATGGGAAAGGTCGTCTGGTTCGAGCTGTCGATGCCTCCGGGGGCCCAGCGCCCCTGATTCCGGGCGGCCGCACGGCGCCGTATCCCACATATTGGACCCCGTCTGAGACCGGACGGGGTCCAGCTTTTGCCGACGTGCCGTCGGGGTAGTTGACTGCTTGGGTGGATGTAAGGGACTGACCGCCCCAATTCGGGACTGACCGACCCCTACTCCCCGTCGTCGAACAGGAGGCATTCCTCCATGACCAGCAGCGCGCAGAACGTCCCGCGTACGACGAACAACGCCGGCAATCCGGTGGAGAGCGACGAGCACTCACTCACCGTGAGTCCGGACGGCCCCATCCTGCTCCAGGACCACTACCTCATCGAGAAGATGGCCCAGTTCAACCGCGAACGGGTCCCCGAGCGGGTGGTGCACGCCAAGGGCGCCGGCGCCTACGGCTTCTTCCAAGTCACCAATGACGTCAGTCAGTTCACCAAGGCGGATCTCTTCCAGCCGGGCCGGACCACCGAGATGCTGGCCCGCTTCTCGACCGTCGCGGGCGAGCAGGGCTCCCCCGACACGTGGCGCGACCCCCGTGGCTTCGCCCTGAAGTTCTACACCGAGGACGGCAACTACGACCTGGTGGGGAACAACACCCCGGTCTTCTTCGTCCGGGACACGATCAAGTTCCAGGACTTCATCCGCTCGCAGAAGCGCCGCCCGGACAACGGGATGCGCGACAACGACATGCAGTGGGACTTCTGGACGCTGTCGCCGGAGTCCGCCCACCAGGTCACCTGGCTGATGGGCGACCGCGGCATCCCCAAGAGCTACCGCCACATGAACGGCTACGGCTCGCACACCTATATGTGGGTCAACGCCGGCGGCGAGAAGTTCTGGATCAAGTACCACTTCAAGACCGACCAGGGCATCGACTTCCTCACCCAGGAGGACGCGGACCGGATCGCCGGCGAGGACGGCGACTATCACCGCCGCGATCTGTTCGAGGCCATCGACGGCGGCAATGCCCCGTCGTGGACGCTGTATGTGCAGGTCATGCCGTTCGCGGACGCCCCGGACTACCGGTTCAACCCGTTCGATCTGACCAAGGTGTGGCCGCACGGCGACTACCCGCTGATCGAGGTCGGGCGGATGACGCTCAACAAGAACCCGGAGGACTACTTCATCCACATCGAGCAGGCGGCGTTCGAACCGTCCAACATGGTGCCGGGCGTCGGCCCGTCGCCGGACAAGATGCTGCTGGGCCGGCTGTTCTCCTACGCGGACACCCACCGCTACCGCATCGGCCCGAACTACGCCCAGCTGCCGCCCAACCGGCCGCACGCCCCCGTCCACTCGTACGCGAAGGACGGCCCGATGCGGTACGAGCCGTCCCGCGCGGCCCGGCCGTACGCCCCGAACAGCTACGGCGGCCCGGCGGCGGACACCCTGCGCTACGGGGAGCCCGCGGGCTGGGAGACCGGCGGCGAGATGGTGCGCGAGGCCTACACGCTGCGCCGTGACGACGACGACTTCGGCCAGCCGGGCACGATGGTCCGCCAGGTCCTCGACGACGCGGCCCGCGACCGGCTCGTGGGCAATGTGTCCGGCCATCTGCTGAACGGCGTCAGCCGTCCGGTGCTCGACCGCGCGCTCCAGTACTGGCGCAACATCGACAAGAACGTGGGCGACCGGATCGCCCACAAGGTGAACGGCGGCTGAGGCGCCACCGCTCCGGCACAGCAGCCCCGTGACAGCAACGGCCCCCGCCGGTGAAGGCGGGGGCCGCGCTGCGGTGTTGTGCTCGGACCGGGGTCAGTTGAAGCCGGTCAGGCTGTCGGCTTCGTCTCCGCCGGGGCCGTTCCCGTTGCCGCCGGTCGGATTGCCGTCGCCGCCGGCACCGCCGCCGCCGTCCACCCCGCCGTCCGGCGAGCCGGAGCCGGACGGGATGGGCGGGCTCGGACGTCCGCTCTGGGACGGCGAGGCGGGCCCGCTCGGCTTCGACGGGGTCGGCGAGGGCGAATCGCTCGGCGTCTTGGACGGGCTCGGGCTGGTCGACGGCGTGTCGCTCGGCGTCGGGGTGGGGGTCGGCGGGATCGCGGCACCCAGGTTGGTGTCCAGCTCGAATTCCGCGCCGGTGTTGCCGCCCAGCGCCGCCTCGGTGTAGTCCGCCCACACCTGGGCCGGGTAGCCGCCGCCGTTGACCCGGGTACCGCCGCCGGTGCCCTTGAGGGTGACCTGCCGGCCGCCCTGGGGGGACTCGCCGAACATGCCGACGGCGGTGACCAGCTTGGGCGTGTAGCCCACGAACCACGCCGACTTGTCGTCGTCGGAGGTACCGGTCTTGCCGGCCGCCTCGTAGGCGGTGTTCTTCACGGCCTCCGAGGCGGTGCCGTCGTTGACCACACCGGTCAGTACGGAGGTGATGGTGTCGGCGGTCTTGCGGCTGAGCACCTGGTCGCCGATCGGGTCCTTCAGCGGGACCTTCGTCTCGACACCGTTGACGCTGTGCGTGGCCTTGGTGACGATCGTCGGGGTGACCTTCTTGCCGTGGTTGTCCAGGGTGGCGTAGGCGCCGGCCATCTGGAGCGGGCTGGCGCCCATGGTGCCCAGGGTCATGGCGGGCTTGACGTCCATCTTGTCGTCCATGCCCAGACTGACCGCGGTCTCCTTGATCTTGTCCAGGCCCGCGTCCGCGCCCATCTGTGCGAAGACCGCGTTGACGGAGTTGTTGGTCGCCTCCTGGACACTGATCTTCCCGTACTCGCGCTCGTCCTCGTTGGGCGGCGCGAAGGCGATGTTGCCGCCGACGACCGGACGGCGGTTACGGCCGTCGTAGATCGTGTTCGGGTTGATCGGAAGCTGGGTCTGGGTGACCGCGTTGTTCTCCATCGCCGACGCCAGGATCAGCGGCTTGAAGGTGGAGGCGGCCTGGTAGTCGGTGCGGGTGGCGTTGTTCCGGTAGTGCTTCGGCGGGCCCTCGCCGCCGTACATCGCCACGATGTGGCCGTTCTTGGGGTCCACCGAGGTGGCACCGAGCTGGGCGTCCCCGTCGACCTTGCGCTTCTTGGGGTCGAGGTCGTCGAGGAGCTTGCGCTTGACCGACTTCTCCAGCGCCTGCTGCTTGTTCTTGTCGATGCCGAGGGTGACCGTCCAGCCGCCGGCCGCGAACTGCTTCTCGTCGACGCCCTGCGCGAAGAGCTCCTGCTTGGCCTGCTCGATGAGGTAGCTGTTCTGACCGCTCACACCGGGCGGCGGCTTGGGGTCGTTCGGCTTCTTGAAGGTCTGCTTGCGGCGCTCCTCCGCGGGGAGCCACTTCATCTCGACCATGTTGTCGAGGGTGTAGGCCCAGCGCTCCTGGACCCGCTTCCGGCCGGACGGGGTCGCGCTGGTCCAGTCGTACTGGCTCGGCGCCTGGAGCAGCGAGGCCAGGTAGGCGCCCTGCGAGACGTTGAGCTTCTCGACGTCCACGCCGTAGTAGGCCTGTGCGGCGGCCTGGATGCCGTAGGCGCCGCGGCCGTAGTAGCTGGTGTTGATGTAGCCGGCGAGGATGTCGTCCTTGCCGAACTTGTTGTCCACCTTGAGCGAGATGACGATCTCCTGGAGCTTGCGGGAAACCGTCTGCTCCTGGCTCAGGTAGTAGTTCTTGACGTACTGCTGGGTGATCGTCGAACCACCCTGCTTGCCGCGGCCCATCACCGTGTTGAGGATGCCGCGCGCGGTACCCATCAGGTCGACACCGGAGTCGTGGTAGAAGTTCTTGTTCTCGGCGGCGACGAAGGTGCGCTGGACGTCCTTGGGTATGCGGCTCAGCGGGACGTTCTCACGGTTGCGCAGACCGGTACGCGCCATGACCTTGCCATTGGCGTACTTGTAGACATTGCTCTGGAGCTTGGCTTCGTTGTTCCCCTTGGGGATGTCCACGTACAGATACAGGCCGACGAAGCCGAGGATGCCCAGCAGGCACACCCCGAGGAAGGCTCCGAGGAGCTTCTTCCAGGTGAAGAACCGGCGTATGCCGGACTTCTTGTCCTTCGGTTTGGCCCGGCGGGCGCTTCCCTGTCGCGCCCGTCTCGCGTCCGCTCGGCCCATCGCTTCAGCAACTCCAGTCGTTCCGCCCCCAGCTAATTCAGCTGTTGAAGCTAACACCGCATCTGTCAACAAATACTCATCGATCAAGGCTTTTCCCAACGTGACAAACAGCACCCGCCTGGACGGAACCAAGGGGTGGGTTTTGCGCGTCGCCGCCGCCTCACCTGGGATCTTGCCGCCGGACAACCCTTGCACGAGCACTGGACACCCCGTCGCAGCAGGCTTAAAGTGATAGCAGTTTGCTAGACCAGAGACATCACCCATTGCGGCCGACATCACGTGCCGTACGGGGAGAAACGGGGATCCCATGTCCGATCAGACACCGGCCGACCAGAGCACCGGCCCCGGCGAAGACCTCGCCGTGGACGCTCCCGAGATGCCCCGCCCACAGGTCCGCGAGGTCCCGGCACACAGCATTCCGGGCGGCCTCGCCCTGCTGCTGAGCGTGCTCGGGGTGGCGCTGGGCATCGCCGTGATCATCGTCGGCGGCATACTCGGCGACGGCGGCGACAAGGCAGCCGGAGTGCCGATGATCATCGCCGGCGTCCTGCTGCTGCTCGGCTCCTTCTTCTGCATGACCGGCGTGAAGATGGTCGCGCCCGGCGAGGCCCGGGTCATCCAGCTCTTCGGGCGGTACGTCGGCACCATCCGCACCGACGGTCTGCGCTGGGTCAACCCGCTCACCAGCGCCCGGAAGATCTCCACCCGGGTGCGCAACCACGAGACCGCGGTCCTCAAGGTCAACGACGCCTACGGCAACCCGATCGAGCTGGCCTCGATCGTGGTCTGGAAGGTCGAGGACACCGCCCAGGCGCTCTTCGAGGTCGACGACTTCCTGGAGTTCGTCGCCACCCAGACCGAGGCGGCCGTCCGGCACATCGCGATCGAGTACCCCTATGACGCCCACGACGAGAACGCCCTCTCGCTGCGCGGCAACGCCGAGGAGATCACCGAGAAGCTCGCCCTCGAACTGACCGCACGGGTCCAGGCCGCCGGTGTACGGATCATCGAGTCCCGCTTCAGCCACCTCGCCTACGCCCCCGAGATCGCCTCCGCGATGCTTCAGCGGCAGCAGGCCGGCGCGGTGGTCGCGGCCCGCCAGCAGATCGTCGAGGGCGCGGTCGGCATGGTCGAGCAGGCGCTGGACCGGATCAGCCAGCAGGGCATCGTCGAGCTGGACGAGGAGCGGAAGGCGGCCATGGTCAGCAATCTGATGGTGGTGCTGTGCGGCGACCGGGCCGCCCAGCCGGTCCTGAACACGGGCTCCCTCTACCAGTGAGCACCGAACCCGAGGGGCCCGGCGCCGAGCGCGAGCGGGCCCCCGCGCGACGGCCGCAGCAGCGCAAGCAGGTGCTGCTGCGGCTGGACCCGTTGATCCACGACGCGCTGGCCCGGTGGGCCGACGACGAGCTGCGCAGCGCCAACGCACAGATCGAGTTCCTGCTCCGCAAGGCGCTGTCCGAGGCGGGCCGGCTGCCCCGGGGAGCGGGCGCGATTCCGCGGCGGGGGCGGCCGCCGAAGGAACAGAAGGACGACTAGAGCGCGACCGGAGAGTCGACTGGAGCACGGCCGGCACACGGCTACACACTCAGTCTATACATGGTGCGTATAGACCTCCTGTAGAGTGCGCGGCATGACCCTGGCCCGGCACGCCCGCAGGTCCCACGGGGCGGCGCCCCTGCCCGCACCCCCCGAGGCCCGCCCATGAGTCCCGCCGCCACCACGCACCCCCGTGGCGCCGCCGCCTGGGCCCGTGACCTCGCCATGGGTGCCCGCTTCGCCGTCGACGGCGGCCGGGAGGGCTGGGTCCGTACGCTCCTGACGGCCGTCGGCGTCGGGCTCGGGGTGACGCTGCTGCTCGGCGCCGCCTCGGTCCCGCACCTCATGGAAAGCCGGCAGGAACGCCGCGAAGCCCGGCTCATCGACCTGAACACGGAGAAGGGGACCCGGCCCGGCGCCGGCACCCTGCTGTACCGCTACAGCGACACGGAGTTCCGCGGCGTCGGCGTCCACGGCACGCTGCTGCGGCCCGACGGCCGCTCCCCCGTCCGCCCGCCCGGGGTCCACACCCTGCCGCGGGCCGGCGAGATGGTGGTCTCGCCCGCGCTCGGGGAGCTGCTCGCCACACCGGGCGGCGCTCTGCTGTACGAACGGCTCGGCCGCACCGTGGTGGGCACCATCGCCGCCCCGGGCCTGGCCGGCCCGGGCGAACTGACCTACTACGCGGGCGACGACAGCCTCACCGCCTCCGGAGAGGTGCATCGCATCAGCCACTTCGGCGGCGCACTGACCACCGCACCGATGAACCCCACGCTCGGCGTCATCGTCGTCGTGGCCTGTGTGGTGCTGCTGATGCCGGTGGTCGTCCTCATCGCCACCGCCGTGCGCTTCGGCGGCGAGCACCGCGACCGCCGGATGGCCGCGCTGCGGCTGGTGGGCGCCGACCGCCGGATGACCCGGCGGATGGCGGCGGGAGAGACGCTGTGCGGGGCGCTGGGCGGACTGCTGCTGGGGGCGGGCCTGTTCCTGCTCGCCCGCCGGTTCATCGGGCGGATCACCCTCTGGGACGTCAACGCCTTCCCCTCCGACCTCGCTCCGCACCCCGCCCTCGTCGCGCTGATCGTGCTCGCCGTGCCGCTCTCCGCGGTCCTCGTCACCCTCGTCGCGCTGCGCGGTGTCGCCATCGAACCGCTGGGCGTCGTACGGCAGCACACGCCCCGGCGCCGGCGGGTGTGGTGGCGGCTGCCGCTGCCCGTGCTCGGGGCGGTGGTGCTGCTGCTGAACGGCCGGGCAGGTCCGCCCCCGGCGGACGCCCGGCTCCACCCGGAGCTGCTCGCGGGCGGCGCGCTGCTGGTGCTCTTCGGGATCACCGTGCTGCTGCCGTGGCTGGTGGAAGCGGTGGTGGCCAGGCTGCGCGGCGGCCCGGTCCCCTGGCAACTCGCCATCCGCCGCCTCCAGTTGAGCAGCGGTACGGCGGCGCGCTCGGTCAGCGGCATCACCGTCGCGGTGGCCGGTGCCATCGCGCTCCAGATGCTGTTCGCCGCCGTCCAGGACGACTTCGTGCGGGTGGCGGGGCAGGACGGCACGCCCGACCGGCTCACCGTCACGCTGCCGGCCCGGGACGCGGCCACGGGCCGGCAGACGGCCGAGGCGTTCCGGGCGACCAAGGGGGTCCGCGGCGTCACCGCGGTGCTGTCCCCCTCGGCACTGCCCGTGCCGGACCTCGCCGGTCCCCTGGCCATGGCGACGCTCACGCTCGATCCCCGGGTCCCGGACGCGGCCGAGTACGCCCGCAACACCGCGGCCCGCCTCGATCCGGCGGCGGACGTGATCGGCCCGCACCGCGCCGAGCAGGACAGCCAGTTCACCAGCGTGCGCACCGGGCTGCTGGTCGCCTCGACGGTGACCATGGCGCTGATCGCGGCGAGCATGCTGGTCTCCACGCTGGAGCAACTGCGCGAGCGCCGCCGGCTGCTGGCGGTCCTGGTGGCGTTCGGCACCCGCCGCGCCGACCTGGGCTGGTCGGTCCTGTGGCAGACCGCCGTTCCGGTGGCCCTCGGGCTGGGGCTCGCCGTCGTGGGCGGCTGCGGGCTGGGGCTCACCCTGCTGCACCTGGTCGGCAAGTCCTCCCCCGACTGGTCGGTGATCTGGCCGATGACGGGGGCCGGTGCCGCCCTGGTCCTGGTCGTCACCCTGCTGAGCCTGCCGCCGCTGTGGCGGCTGATGCGCCCGGACGGACTGCGTACGGAGTGAGCCCGGGGATGCCCCCGGCGCCCGCGCCCCAAGCCCCGGCCGGGGCCCGGCTCACCTGCACAGCCGCTATACAGCACGCGTATACACCAGCAACACACCCACGAGTAAGGTGGTCCGCATGTCAATCGGTCATACGCTGCTGGGCCTCCTGGAGTCCGGCCCCCGCCATGGCTACGACCTCAAGCGGGCCTTCGACGAACACTTCGGCCATGACCGTCCGCTGCACTACGGGCAGGTCTACTCCACGATGTCCCGGCTGCTGAAGAACGGCCTGGTCGAGGTGGACGCCGTGGAGGCCGGCGCCGGCCCGGAGCGCAAGCGGTATGCGATCACGGACGCCGGGATCACGGACGTCGCCCAGTGGCTGGCCCGCCCGGAGAAGCCCGAGCCGTACCTCCAGTCGACGCTCTACACCAAGATCGTCCTGGCCCTGATGACCGACCGCAACGCCGCAGAGCTGCTGGACACCCAGCGCGCCGAACATCTGCGGCTGATGCGCGGGCTGACCGAGCGCAAGCGCACCGGCGACCTCGCCGACCAGCTGATCTGCGACCACGCCCTCTTCCACCTCGAAGCCGATCTGCGCTGGCTGGAGCTGACCGCCGCCCGGCTCGACAAGCTGGCGGAGGCGGTCCGCGTATGACGCCGGAGGGATCCCTGCTCGCGGCGGAGGGGCTGCACAAGACCTACGGGGCGACACCGGCGCTGGACGGCGCGGAGTTCTCCATCCACCCGGGTGAGGTCGTCGCCGTCATGGGCCCGTCCGGCTCCGGCAAATCGACCCTGCTGCACTGCCTCGCCGGGATCATCAGCCCGGACTCCGGCACCGTCCGCTACGGCCCGCACACGCTCACCGCGCTGAACGACGCCCAGCGCAGCGCCCTGCGCCGCAGCGACTTCGGCTTCGTCTTCCAATTCGGCCAGCTGGTGCCGGAGTTGACCGCCCTGGAGAATGTCGCCCTGCCGCTGCGGCTGAACGGCACCAAGCGCAAGGAGGCCGAGCGCCAGGCCCGCGAGTGGCTGGAGCGGCTGGAGGTCGAGAAGGTGCAGGGGCAGCGGCCCGGCGAGATATCCGGCGGCCAGGGCCAGCGGATCGCGGTCGCCCGCGCCCTCGCCACCCGGCCGCGGGTCATCTTCGCGGACGAGCCCACCGGCGCCCTGGACTCGCTCAACGGCGAACGCGTCCTGACCCTGCTGACCAACGCCGCCCGCGACACCAACGCCGCGGTCGTCCTGGTCACCCACGAGGCCCGGGTCGCCGCCTACTCCGACCGCGAGATCGTCGTCCGCGACGGCAAAGTGAAGGACATGCTGGCGGGCTTGATATGAGCCTGCTGCGCTCGCGCACCGGCCGCGGCCGTGGTGGCGAGGGCACACCGGCCGCTCCCGCGCCCCGGGGCCCGCTCGCCGCCGCGCGCACCGGCCCCGCGGCCTGGGCCCGTGACCTCGCGATGGGGATGCGGTTCGCGGCGGACGGCGGCCGCGAGGGCTGGATCCGTACGGCACTGACCGCCGCCGGCGTGGCCCTGGGCGTGGCCGTGCTGCTGCTCTGCTCGTCGGTACCGCCGCTGCTGGACTCCTGGCACGGCCGGGAGAAGGCCCGCGAGAACCTGGGCCAGACCCACGCTCCCCCGCCCTCCGACCGCACCGTGCTCTACACCTCGGCCGACACCACCTTCCGCGGTACGCCGATCCGCGGCCGCCTGGTCCGCCCCGACGGCGCCCATCCGCCCGTGCCACCGGGCATCGGCCATCTCCCCGGCCCCGGACGGATGCTGGTCTCCCCGGCCCTCAAAAAGCTGCTGGCCTCCCCCGACGGTGCGCTGCTGCGCGACCGGCTGGACTACGAGGTGGCCGGTGTGATCGGCGACGACGGTCTGAGCGGCCCGCAGGAGCTCACCTACCTCGCGCAGCGCGCCACGCTCAAGGCGCCCGACGCCTATCGCATCGACCATTTCGGCAAGAACTGGCAACCGCCGCCGATGCGGGCGCCCGTCGTACTCCTCGTGATCATGACGTGTGTGGCGCTGATGACGCCCATGATGGTCTTCATCGGCACCTCCGTACGGTTCGGCAACGAGCGCCGGGAACGCCGGCTGGCCGCGCTCCGGCTGGTCGGCGCCGATGTCCGGACGACCCGCCGGATCGCCTCCGGTGAGGTGCTGTGCGGTGCGCTGCTGGGGCTGCCGGCGGGCGGGGCGCTGTTCCTGGGCGCCCGGCAGTTGGCTTCGGTGGTCACCCTGTGGGGCGTCAATGTCTTCCCCTCGGACGTGGCTCCCGCCCCGCTCGCCGCGGCGCTGGTCGCCGTGCTCGTGCCGACGGCGGCGGTCGTGGTGACGCTGTTCGCGCAGCGCGGCGTCACCGTCGAGCCGCTGGGCATCGTCCGCAACCGGCCCACGGTCCGCCGCCGGCTGTGGTGGCGGGTGACGCTGCCCGCCGTGGGCGCTCTGCTGCTGGTGCCGCTGGCCCGGACGCAGCCGTGGCGCGACACCCCGCTCAACACCTTCCGGCTCGCGACCGGCTCGATGCTGCTGCTGTTCGGCGTCACCGTCCTGCTGCCCTGGCTGGTGGACGCGGTGGTCGGCCGGCTGCGCGGCGGCCCCGTCCCCTGGCAACTCGCCGTCCGCCGCCTCCAGTTGAGCAGCGGATCGGCCACCCGCGCGGTCAGCGCCATCACCGTCGCGGTGGCCGGCGCGATCGCCGTCCATATGCTGATGACCGGTATGCAGGCCGGCTACGCCCAGGCGTACGCGGAGTCCGGCAAGCTCCCGCGGATCGGCCTGTGGGGCAACGCCGAGGGCTGGCCGCAGACCCGGCGGGCACTCACCGCGCTGCGCGCCACCCCGGGGGTGACGGCGGTCCGCGGCGCGATCGACGCGAATATCGGCCGGCTGCCGTCCGCCGGGCCCGCCCCGGCCGGCGCACCGAACTCGACGATCGCCGTGGCCGACTGCGCCGAGCTGCGCAAACTGGCCCGTCTGGGCTCCTGCCGGGACGGCGAGGTGTTCCTCACCGATGCCCCGCGCCGGGACCCCGCCCTCGCGCCCGGGGCGCGGATCAGCCTCAACCCCCCGTACGCCAGCGAAGATCCGCAGCCACCACACCCCTGGACGATCCCCGGCGCGGCCCGCAGTGTCCGGCTGCTCGACCGCGGACGCAGCCCCGACCGCGTCCCGTACGACCTGCTGGCCACGCCGTCCGCGGTCGACACCGGCCGGTTCAGCCACCCCACCACGGAGATCAAGATCGATTTCGATCGCGG
This sequence comes from Streptomyces sp. MCA2, assembly GCF_023544705.1. Lineage (NCBI taxonomy): Bacteria > Bacillati > Actinomycetota > Actinomycetes > Kitasatosporales > Streptomycetaceae > Streptomyces > Streptomyces sp. MCA2. The sequence goes on along the minus strand of NZ_JAMJFM010000083.1, from coordinate 11,247 downwards.
CACCCCGGACGCCGTGGAGCACATCCGCAACACCGTGGCCCATATCGACCCGACGATGAACGAGTCCTCCGCCCTCGACAATCCGCATGACGAGCAGTACTCCAGCGTCCGCGACGGCCTGTTCGCCGGCGCCGTCCTCACCCTGCTGCTGATCGGCTCCGGCTTGATCATCTCCACCGTCGAGCAGCTCCACGAGCGCCGCCGGCTGCTGTCCACCCTCGACGCGTACGGCACCCGCCGCGCCACCCTGGCCTGGTCGGTGCTGTGGCAGACCGCCCTCCCGGTCGCGCTCGGCCTGGGCCTGGCGCTGGGCTGCGGGCTGACGCTGGGGGCGCTGCTGCTGACGATGATCGACAGCACGGTGACGGTCGACTGGCCGGTGGTGGCGGGGATCACCGGCATCGGCGGCGGAATGATCCTCTTGGTGACGCTGCTGAGCCTGCCGCCGCTGTGGCGGATGATGCGGCCCGACGGGCTGCGGACGGAGTGAGCGCGCCGATGCCCGGTACGTCCCGTCCGGCCCGGGGCGCGGCCGTCCGCCGCTGGGCCGCCGACCTCGCCATGGGCGCCCGGTTCGCCGTCACCGGCGGCCGCGAGGGCTGGATCCGTACGGCGCTGACCGCGCTCGGCGTCGGCCTGGGCGTCGCCGTACTGCTGCTGGCGACGGCCGTCCCGAACATATGGAACGCCGCCATGGACCGGCAGCGGGCCCGCACCGTCGTACCCGCCGCGGAGGGGACCGGGCCCTCGGACCGGACCCTGCTCACCGCCCCGTCCGGCAGTACCTACCGCGAACGGCCGGTGTACGGCCGGATCCTGGCGGCCGAGGGGCCCCGCGCGCCCGTACCGCCGGGCCTGTCCCGGCTGCCGGGGCCCGGCGAAATGGCCGTCTCCCCCGCCCTGTCGGACCTGCTGTCCGCCCCCGAGGGCGCACTGCTCAAGAAGCGCTTCCCGCATCTGCGGATCACCGCCACGATCGGCGACTCCGGGCTCCTGTACCGCGGTGAACTCCTCTTCTACCGAGGCAGCGACGACCTGCGGCGGCCCGGCGACGGCGTCGAGCGGATCACCGCCTTCGGTGACCGCGGGGACCCGTTCCGGGCAAGTCCCCTGGTGGTGCTGGTCATCATCGTGAGCTGTGTCGCGCTGCTGGCTCCCGTCGCCGTCTTCATCGCGACCGCGGTGCGCTTCGGCGGCGAGCGCCGCGACCAGCGGCTCGCCGCGCTGCGGCTGGTCGGCGCCGACCGGGCCACCACCCGGCGGATCGCCGCCGGCGAGGCGCTGGCCGGTGCGCTGTTCGGGCTGCTCACCGGCGCCGCGATCTTCCTGGCCGCCCGGATTCCGCTCTCCGGCATCTCCCTGCTCGAAATCGGCGTGTTCCCTTCCGATGTGGCGCCGGATGCCGTGCTCGCCGGATGCGTCGCGCTGGCCGTCCCGCTCTGTGCGGTCGGCGTCACCCTGGTCACCATGCGGCGGGTCACCGTCGAGCCGCTGGGCGTCACCCGCACGGCTCCGCCGGCGCGCCGCCGGCTGTGGTGGCGGCTGCTGCTGCCGGCCGCCGGAGCGGCACTGCTGCTGCCGCAGGCGGTCTTCGGGCTGGGCGGCGGCGACGCCGCCAACGCCCAGGTGATCCTCGGTGTCGCGCTGCTTCTGCTGGGCGTGGCGGCGCTGCTGCCGTGGCTGGTGGGCGCCGTGGTGTCCCGCCTGGACGGCACGGGCCCCGGCGGCCCGTCCTGGCACCTCGCGGTGCGGCGACTCCAGTTGAGCAGCACCGCGGCCGGCCGTTCGGTCAGCGGGATCACCGTCGCGGTGGCCGGCGCCCTCGCCGTACAGCTGCTGCTGACCGGCACCCAGAACCTCGACGAGCAGCCACGCGGCCCCGCATGGACCGTCGTCGAAGCGCACGACGACACGGTGCCCGCCGCCCGTGCCCCGGAAATGCACGCCCGGCTGCGCGCGTCCGTCGGCGTCCGCGCCGCGCACGCCATGGTCTCCGGCTACGCGGACTCCGCCCGCCACCACCAGGCCCAGGCGCATACCGCGCCCGGCGAGGGCGACGACCCCGAGCCGTATCCGGTGACCGTCGCCGACTGCGCCACCCTGCGCCAACTCGCCGATATCGGCGCCTGTTCCCGGGGCAGCGTCTTCCTCGTCAAGGACCCCGAGGGCCCTTCCCACCCGCGCCCGGGAGAACGGCTGGCCCTCGACCCGGTCGGCAGCCGCAGCGACCACCGGGCCCCCGCCCTCTGGTCCGTACCGCGCACCGCCCGCCCCGCCCCCGCCAAGCCCTCCGGCCTCAGGCCCGCCTTCCTCACCCCCTGCCTGCTCGCCACCCCGGAGGCCCTGCCCCCCACACTGCTGCGCCACCCCCGCGTCAACGTCCTGCTACGGCTCGACCCGCACACCCCGGACGCGATCGAATACGTCCGCAACACGGCCGCCGCGATCTCCCCGCAGACCTACTTCACCACCTTCGGCTCCGGCAGCATCACCGACATCGACACCCTCGACGCCGCCCGCCACGGCCTGACCGCCTGCGCCGCCGCCGTGCTGCTGCTGACCGGCTGCGGGCTGCTGATCACCGCCCTGGAACAACTCCGCGACCGCGCCCGGGCATTGTCCGCCCTGGACGCCCTCGGCACCCCGCGCGCCGTGCTGGGCCGCTCGGTCCTGTGGCAGACGGCCGTCCCGGTGGCCCTCGGCCTGGCGCTGGCGCTCGGCTGCGGACTGGCCCTCGGCTCGCTGCTCCTCCACATGGCCAACCGCCCCTTGCAGGCCGACTGGTGGGGCATCCTCGTCCTCACCGGCACCGCGGCGGTCGTCGTCCTCGGCGTCACCGTCCTCTCCCTGCCGCTGCTGTGGCGCCTGATGCGCCCGGATGGGCTGCGTGCGGAATGAATCTGCGAGATCATCTCGCCACAGCAGTGCCCACCGACTGCCCAAGGGGGACCCTTCATGCGCCGGCTCGTCTACTGCATCGCTTCCACCCTCGACGGCTTCCTCGCCGGCCCTGACGGCACGGACCCCACCGGCCCGGACGGCTTCTGGCCGATCGCCGACGACTACCTCAAGCATCTGGCCGCCGAACTCCCGGAGCTCCTCCCCGTCCACGCCCGGTCGGCACTGGGCATCACGGACGAGGGCACCCGCTTCGACACCGTCCTGGAAGGCCGCCGCACCTACGAGATCGGCCTCCGGGCCGGCCTCACCGACGCCTACCCCCACCTGCGCCACCTCGTCTTCTCCCGGACCATGGAGCAGAGCCCGGACCCGGCGGTGGAGCTGGTGGCCACCGACCCGGTGGCGAAGGTGCGCGAGCTGAAGCGCACGGACGGCAAGGACATCTGGCTGCTGGGCGGCAGCGCCCTCGCCGGCGCGCTCTACCCGGAGATCGACCAGCTGCTCCTCAAGCTCAGCCCGCTCACCCTCGGCACCGGCCTCCCCCTCTTCTCCCGGGACACCCCCTTCGACCCCCGCACCTGGGAACTCACCGAGCACACGGTCCTCCAGAGCGGCGCGGCCTTCCTGACGTACGACCGGGCGGCCGGGGCGTGAGGACGGCGATGACACTCTCGAATGGATGAACATCGCGGTACGGGACGCGCAAGCCTGCCCGGCCTACGATGATGCTCTCGATACCAGCCACTAGGAGGCGCCATGTCTGCCGCAGCGGTCGAGCACCCCTGTGATGGCAAGTCCGCGCTGCTCAAAGAAGCGGAGCGGCTCGCCGAGAAGCTCCCCGGCTACCGCATCGAGATCATCGGGGGAGAGCTCACCGTGACGCCACCGCCGGACGGCCCTCACGGGGACGCACTGTCCGACCTCTTCGTGACCTTCGCGTCCCTGCACGGCACGGAGTCGAGGGTCATCCAGGGCATCGGTGTCCGGCTTCCCGACGGCCCCGATGACTTCGCCGTACCGGACCTCGCCGTTGTCGACGCGGACTACCGGGACCACCTGACGGAAGAGGGGTGCTACGACCCGGTCGTCTTCCGACTGGTACTCGAAGTCACCTCGTCCAACTACGGCAACGACCTCAAGAAGAAGGTCGCTGCCTACGCGATCGCCCAGATCCCCATGTATGTGGTCATCGACCGCAAGAAGGACCGCATCCACGTCCTGACCGACCCGTTCGCCAATGAATACCGCTGCCACCGCGTCCACGCCCCCGGACAACGCGTCGTCCTCCCCGATTCCCTCGGAGCCGAGATCACCCTCGATGTAGAGGCGATCCTCGCGGTGGGACGCCCCTGACCCTCACCCCTGCGCCATCCGCACCGGCAGCCCCCGCAGCGCCCCGCGCAGGGCGCCCGCGAACTCCTCGAACTCCTCCTGGCGGGCGGCGCCCGTCCGCATGGCGAGGGCGATCCGCCGCGAAGGCGCCGGGTCGGCGAAGTAGCCGGTCGTGAGCTGGTCGTTGCGGCCGGTCTCGACGCGGAGTGCGGTGCGCGGCAGCAGGGTGACGCCGAGGCCGCCGGCCACCAGCTGCACCAGGGTGGACAGGCCCGCCGCGCTGGTCGTCACGGGGGTGTTCTCGTCCCGGCCGGCCTCCCGGCAGATGTCCAGGGCCTGGTCCCGCAGGCAGTGGCCCTCGTCGAGCAGCAGCAGGTCCAGCTCCTGGAGCGCTTGGCGCGGGATGTCGCCGCGGCCGCCGAGCCAGTGCTCCTTGGGGGCGACCAGCACGAAGTCCTCGTCGAAGAGCGGGAGTTCGGTGACCTGGGGGACGCCCAGGGGCACCGCGAGCAGGAGCAGGTCGAGGCGTCCGTGCGACAGGCCCTCCAGGAGGGAGGCGGTCTGTTCCTCGTGCACCTGGAGGTCCAGGTCGGGGTAGGTCTCATGGACCAGCCGCAGTACGGCGGGCAGCAGATACGGGGCGACGGTCGGGATGACGCCGAGCCGCAGCACACCCGTGAACGGCGCGCGGGCCGCCTCCGCCTCCTCCAGCAGATCGCCGACGGCCTCCAGGACCGTCCGGGCCCGGGCCGCCAGCCGCTCCCCCGCGGGCGACAGCAGCACCTTGCGCGTCGTACGCTCCAGCAGTTGCACTCCGAGGGTCTCCTCCAGCGCGGAGACCGCCCCGGACAGCGCGGGCTGGCTCATCCCGATCTCGGCCGCCGCCTCGCGGAAATGCAGATGCTCGGCCACCGCCGCGAACGCCCGCAGCTGGGCCAGGCTGGGCTGGCGGGGTCTGCCGCCCTGACTCGCCGGTGAAGCCACTGATAACCACCTCCGATCAACATCAACCAGTCTAGCTATTTCCCTGATCAATGCCTGCTGTGCCACTGTGTAACCCGTCCAAGCCTCAAGGAAGGTCCTCAAAAGGGACTTTCTGCGCAACAAGGAGAGTACGTGCTCACTGTCGGTGACAAGTTCCCCGAGTTCGACCTGACCGCCTGCGTTTCGCTGGAGCAGGGCCAGGAGTTCGAGCAGATCAACCACAAGACCTACGAGGGCAAGTGGAAGATCGTCTTTGCGTGGCCCAAGGACTTCACCTTCGTGTGCCCCACCGAGATCGCCGCCTTCGGCAAGCTGAACGACGAGTTCGCCGACCGTGACGCCCAGGTCCTCGGCTTCTCCGGCGACTCCGAGTTCGTGCACCACGCCTGGCGCAAGGACCACCCGGACCTGACCGACCTGCCCTTCCCCATGCTCGCCGACTCGAAGCACGAGCTCATGCGCGACCTGGGCATCGAGGGCGAGGACGGCTTCGCGCAGCGCGCCGTCTTCATCGTCGACCAGAACAACGAGATCCAGTTCACCATGGTGACCGCCGGTTCCGTCGGCCGTAACCCCAAGGAGGTCCTGCGGGTCCTCGACGCTCTTCAGACCGACGAGCTGTGCCCCTGCAACTGGTCCAAGGGCGACGAGACCCTCGACCCGGTCGCGCTTCTCTCGGGCGAGTAATTCTCCGCTAGCGAACTGGAGGCTGATCTGACATGGCTCTCGACGAACTCAAGTCCGCCGTACCGGACTACGCCAAGGACCTGAAGCTGAACCTCGGCTCGGTCATCGGCAACAGCGACCTCCCGCAGCAGCAGCTGTGGGGCACCGTTCTCGCCTGCGCGATCGCCTCGCGCTCGCCGAAGGTGCTGCGCGAGCTGGAGCCGGAGGCGAAGGCGAACCTCTCCCCCGAGGCCTACGCCGCCGCCAAGTCGGCCGCCGCCATCATGGCGATGAACAACGTCTTCTACCGGACCCGGCACCTGCTGTCGGACCCGGAGTACGGCAACCTGCGCGCCGGTCTGCGGATGAACGTCATCGGCAACCCGGGCGTGGACAAGGTCGACTTCGAGCTGTGGTCGCTGGCCGTCTCGGCCATCAACGGCTGCGGTATGTGCCTCGACTCGCACGAGCAGGTGCTCCGTAAGGCCGGTGTGGACCGCGAGACGATCCAGGAGGCCGTCAAGATCGCGTCGGTCCTCCAGGCCGTCGGCGCCACTCTGGACGCCGAGGCCGCGCTCGCCGAGTAATTCACGGCACGCGCGACGCACACCGACAGAACCCCGCAGACAGGACGTCTGCGGGGTTCTGTGTGTCCAGGGGCCGGTGGGACTACTCCGGGGGCTCCTCGGTCCGGCGCGACACCCGGGGCGGGGTCGGTGCCACCGAGATCGCGGTGGCACCGCGCGGGGCCACCGACATCCGCAGCGCCTGCTCCTTGGAGTACGAACGGAGGTAGCCGACCACCGTGTTGGTGACCGCCACCAAGGGCACCGCGACGACCGCACCGCCGATGCCCGCGATCAGCCCGCCCGCGGCGACCGACAGGATCACCGCCAGCGGATGGACCCGGACCGCCCGGCCCAGGATGAACGGCTGGAGGACGTGGCCCTCGATCTGCTGGACGGCCAGCACGACCGCCAGCACCATCAGGGCCGTGAACACCCCGTTGGCGACCAGGGCGATGACACACGCCAGCGCGCCCGAGACCACCGCGCCGACCAGCGGGATGAAGGCGAACAGGAAGATGAAGACGGCGAGCGGGACGGCCAGCGGCACATTGAGGAAGTAGAGGCCGATACCGATGAAGATGGCGTCGATCAGGGCGACGACGACCGTGCCTCGCACATAGGCGGTCAGCGTCCGCCAGGCCCGCGGCCCGGCGCCCGCCACGCCCTCGCGGGCGGCGCCCGGGACCAGCTTGAGCAGCCAGTTCCAGATCCGCCGGCCGTCGTAGAGCAGGAAGAGCGTGGTGAACATCGCCAGCAGGATGCCGGTGAACACCTCGAGGACGACGGTGACGCCTTCCAGGCCGACCGAGGTGATCGCCTCGGTGTTGGCGCCGACCGCGTCCTGGAGGTTCTTGGCGATGTGGTTGATCTGAGACTCGGTCACATGGAACGGGCTCTTCAGCAGCCAGCCCTTGAGCTCGGTGATGCCCTCCTGGATCCGGCTGGAGACCGAGTCGATGTTGTCCTGCACCTGCCAGACCACGAACCATCCGACCAGGCCCATGACGACGAACCCGCCGATGAAGGTCAGCGCGGTGGACGGCCCGCGCGGCAGCCCGCGCTGGCGCAGCCACGCCACCGTCGGCTGGAGCAGCGCGGTGATCAGCGTCGCCGCGATGAAGGCCAGCACGACCAGTTCGATGGTGGTGATGACCCGGGCGAGCACCCAGAGCGTGGCGGCCAGCACCAGCAGCCGCCAGCCCGCCTCGGCGGCGACCCGTACGCCCCACGGCACCGCGTCGACCGGGTCCGGGCGGGCCGCGACGGCGGGTGCGTAGGAGGGCGGCGGGGGAACGTTCTCCGGCGGTACGGCGGACGGGGGCGGCGGCGAGGGGAGTTCCGTGGCGGGGTGCGGCACCCCGTCCGTCGCTTCCGGCAGTTGCGTACGGGGGACGGTGAGCGTGCCCGCCGCACCGTCGCGCGCCGTCGCGTCGTCTGCCGAGCCAACGGCCGCCGGGGCGTCCGCGTGCCCGGCACGCCTCAGCTCATCCGGGTCACCGGCCTCCCCCGAGGAGGCCGACGGGCTCCCTCCAGGGGGGACCTCCACCGCGGCTTCCGCACGGCGGCGTTGTTCCTCCAGCCGCTGCGAGAGCCGGGTCAGACCGGCACCGAGGCCGCCGACCCACTGAGGCAATCTGGACATGTGCCTTCCTCTTCCCCTCCCACGCGCCACAACCTGACGGGCACGACGTTACCTGCGCCGGACGCGCGAAACCCCCGACGCTGCCGCGTTCGGGGGTTTCGGAAGTGCGGTGGTACTGCCTGCGGGCTTAATACCAGCTGTTGGCCTGCCAGAACGACCAGGCACCACAGGGGCTGTCGTAGCGCTCGTTCATGTAGTTCAGCCCCCACTTGATCTGGGTGGCCGGGTTGGTCTGCCAGTCGGAGCCCGCGGAGGACATCTTGGAGCCGGGCAGCGCCTGGACGAGGCCGTAGGCGCCGGAGCCGGCGTTGGTGGCCTTGTAGTTCCAGCCGGACTCGTGGTCCACGATGTTGCTGAAGCACTGGAACTGGTCGCCGGCCATCATCTGCTGCGCGATGGCCTTCGTCTCGGCGATGGTGTACGAGCTCTTGCCGACGAGGTCGCCCAGGTCGCGCGAGGAGGAGCGGGACGCGGCCAGCTCCTTCTTGTCACGCGCGTCGGCTTCCTTCTTGGCCTTTGCCTCGTCCGCCGCGTGCTTCTTGCTCTGCGCGGTCTCAGCAGCAGCCTTACGAGCCGACTCCTGAGCGGACTTCAGCGCTGCCGTGTCCGCCTGGGTGGACTGGTCGTCCGCCTGCTGCGTCAGGGAAGCCGTCTGCACCTGGGCCTGTGCGCCCGCGGGGATGTCGGCGATCGTCGCGTCGGCAGCTGCGGCCTCGGTGTTGCCGACCGAGGCAGGCTCGTTGCCCGCAGCGACGCCGACCACGGCGCCGACGGTGGTGACCGCGGTGGCGGATGCCACGGCGAATCCCCGGACCGAGATCCGGCTCACACGTTTTCCTTCCAGCACCGCCCGCATAGGTGACCTCGCGGGCGCAATCGTGCCCCTGACGCTGACCTCCCCTTGTTCCGGGCCCTGTTGCGGCGGGTCCGACTGGTCACGGGAGGCACTGGCCCGGTACGTCCCCCTCGGGGTCCGCGTGGTGCTCGGGCGGCATACGGCGCATCGCTATGAAGTTCGTTGGTTCTACGCACCGCTGGGGGTGCCTGATGCCGTATGCGGGGCCTGACAGGACCCAGACTCTGCCCGACCAGGACGCCGGGAGGCAATTCCCCACTGGGTGTGAAAGCTCACACCTCGTTTACGGCAAATGATTTTCGGATATCCACTCGCAGCACAACGCCGCCCGGCTAAGCTCCTTCGCTTTGCCGGGCGGCGCCGTGTTCACAACCGGTCAGATCCGGCCTTCCTCCAGCATTTCGGTCACCAGCGCCGCGATCGGCGAACGCTCGGAACGGTTGAGCGTGACGTGGGCGAACAACGGGTGCCCCTTCAGCTTCTCGACCACCGCGACCACGCCGTCGTACCGCCCGACCCGGAGGTTGTCGCGCTGCGCGACGTCATGCGTCAGCACGACCCGGGAGTTGGCGCCGATACGGGACAGAACCGTCAAAAGGACGTTCCGCTCCAGCGACTGGGCCTCGTCCACGATGACGAACGCATCGTGCAGCGACCGCCCGCGGATATGGGTCAGCGGCAGCACCTCCAACATGCCGCGCCCCACCACCTCTTCGATGACGTCCTTGGTGGTCACCGCGGACAGCGTGTCGAAGACGGCCTGGGCCCAGGGGCTCATCTTCTCCGCCTCGCTGCCCGGCAGATAGCCCAGCTCCTGCCCGCCGACTGCATACAGCGGGCGGAACACCATCACCTTGCGGTGCTGCCGGCGCTCCAATACGGCCTCCAGGCCCGCACACAGCGCCAGCGCCGACTTGCCCGTACCGGCCCGGCCGCCCATCGAGACGATGCCGACGTCCGGGTCGAGCAGCAGGTCCAGCGCGATCCGCTGCTCGGCGCTGCGGCCGTGGATCCCGAAGACCTCCCGGTCACCCCGCACCAGCCGGACCGCGCCGTCCGCGGTGACCCGGCCCAGCGCCTTGCCGCGCTCGGACTGGAGCACAAGTCCGGTATGTACCGGAAGTTCGGAGACTTCCGGTACGTGCATGGTCTCGGCGGCGAACAGGCCGTCGATCTGTTCGGCGGAGAGGGTCAGCTCGGCCATCCCCGTCCAGCCGGAATCGGTGATCGCCAGCTCGGCGCGGTACTCCTCGGCCAGCAGCCCGACCGAGGACGCCTTGATGCGCAGCGGCAGATCCTTGGAGACGACCGTGACGTCGTACCCCTCGGCCTGGAGATTGCGCGCCACCGCGAGGATCCGCGAGTCGTTGTCGCCGAGCCGGAAGCCGGCGGGCAGGATCCCGGGGTCGGAGTGGTTCAGTTCGACCCGGAGCGACCCGCCGAGATCCCCGATGGGGATGGGCGAGTCCAGCCGCCCGAACTGCACCCGGTACTCGTCCAGCAGGCGCAGCGCCTGCCGTGCGAAGTAGCCGAGCTCGGGGTGGTGCCGTTTGGCCTCCAGTTCCGTGACCACCACGACCGGCAGCACGACTTCGTGCTCGTCGAAGCGGGCCATGGCTCCTGGATCCGCCAGCAGGACACTGGTGTCGAGTACATAAGTGCGCCGGTCGTGCTCACGGCGCTGCTTGATGTTCACCACGGGTGGACGAACCCCCTCGAATGAGGTTGGGGTGCGACGGCGTCGCGGGGCGGTGTTCTCCCGGGGCCACCGCTTTCCCAGCTACCGCTGGGCGGCGTCCCCAGGACCCCCGGCCATCTAGTGACCGGACCGGGCTCGGACCACAATGCGCGGGCCGAACGCCGGCCCTCCGCGTCGACCGTGCGGTGCGCACGGACCTCCGTGATGTGCAAAGGGCCTCCCGGGCGGACGGCCCCATGCCGTCCGCTGAGATGCGGCGCCCGATGGCTTGTTCCGGACGCCGACCTGGAAGGGATATTCCCTCGAACCCCCGTAGCCATGCCACGGCATATGACGCACGGCCGATGAACCTTGGGTTACGTGTGCTCGCCGAGCGACGGCGGCGCCAAAGTGGTACGCGAGGGGATGCCGCGTCAGAAGAGGCCCCGCCAGCGGCACATGAGCCGGCGGGGCCTGCCGACGCCCCGCGACACAGGGGACGTCAAGGACTTCAGGGGAGGTAACGGGTGTACGGGGCGTAACTAACTCGCCTGGGGGTACGGGGCGGGGGGCCTAGGGCGTGTCCGCAAAGTCCCGTCGTCCGCCCGGAGGGCGGGGC
>NZ_JAMJFM010000082.1:0-30222 GCF_023544705.1 Streptomyces sp. MCA2 | reverse complement strand
CGTGCACGGTCCACTGCGTGCGGTCGCCCTCGCGCAGGACGCAGGCGTCGCCGGGGCCCACCTCCAGCACGGAGCCGCCCTCGACCTCGATGGTGGCGCGCCCGCTGACGACCACGAACAGCTCATTGGCCTCGGTGTCCGTCACCACACCCGGCGTGATCTGCCAGATGCCCCGGATCTGCCGCCCGTCAGGGGACTCCCACAGCACCTTGCCCGTCACGACCGGCTCGCCGGAGACGATCTGGGCAGGGTCCAGCGGTTCCGGCTCCAGATCGGCGTCCGCGATGCCGGGGATATGGACCACGAACGAGGCGGGCGCGGAGTCGTCGGCAGCGGAGGCCGCAGAATGGGAGTCGGCCCCGCGGCCGGGCTCCGCAGCGGTGGCGGGCTCGGCGGCGGAGTTCTTGGCGTCAAGATCGGAAGCAGCAGTCATGGCGGCGAGGGTACCGTCCGGCCTCAGGCGCTCCGCAGCCGCTCCCATACGGCGCGGACCTGGCGTTCCAGAGCCTCCAGCGGCCCGTCGTTGTCGATGACGAGATCCGCGACCGCCAACCGCTGTTCGCGGGTCGCCTGGGCCGCCATCCGGGACTTCGCCTCGTCCTCCGCCATGCCGCGCAGCCGCACCAAGCGGTCCAGCTGGGTGCCCACTGCGGCGTCGACCACGACCACCAGGTCGTACAGCGGCGCCAGGCCGTTCTCCGTCAGCAGCGGCACATCGTGCACCACCACCGCGTCCGGCCCCGCCGAGGCTTCGAGTTCGGCCGATCGCGCCCCCACCAGCGGGTGCACGATCGCGTTCAGCGCCTTCAGCTTCTCGGGGTCGGAGAACACGATCCCGCCCAGCTTCGGACGGTCCAGGCTGCCATCCGGAGTGAGGACGCCGTCCCCGAACTCCGCGACCACTGCCGCCAGTCCGGGCGTGCCCGGCTCGACGACCTCGCGTGCGATCTTGTCCGCGTCCACGATCACCGCGCCGTACGACGCCAGCAATCGTGAGACCTCACTCTTGCCCGCGCCGATTCCGCCGGTCAGCCCCACCTTCACCATGCGCCCACGCTATACGGTGCGCCTGTACGGCAGGAGTTCAGGAGGCCACAGCCCGGCTCAGGCTCCGCCCGCGCCGCCGTCGCCCTCCCGCTCCGCCAGGAAGCGCTCGAACTCCCTGCCGATCTCGTCGGCTGACGGCAGCTCCACCGGCTCGGCCACCAGGTTCCCCCGGCTCTCCGCCCCGGCCACCGCGTCGTACTGATGCTCCAGCCCGCTGACCAGCGCGACCAGCTCCTCATCGCCCTCCGAGATCTGCCGCTCGATCTCCTCCTGCGTCCGCAGCGCCTCCGTACGCAGCGAATGCGCGGCGCCGGGCAGCACCAGCCCGGTCGCGGCCGTCACGGCCTCCAGGGCTGTCAGCGCGGCGTCCGGATACGCGGACCTGGCGATGTAGTGCGGTACGTGCGCGGCCACACCCAGGACGTCATGTCCCGCCTCCGCCAGCCGGAACTCGATCAACGCCTCCGCGCTGCCGGGCACCTGTGCCTCATCGAAGAATCCGCCGTGCCCGGGCATCAGGTCGGTGCGGTTGCCGTGCGGGGTGATGCCTACGGGGCGGGTGTGCGGGACGCCCATGGGGATGCCGTGGAAGTTCACCGAGAGACGTACGCCGAGGCGCTCCACGATCTCCTTCACCGCTCCCGCGAAGCGCTCCCACTCGACGTCCGGTTCGGGTCCGGACAGCAGCAGGAACGGCGCGTCGGTGGTGTCTCGTACGAGTCGCAGCTCGATGCGCGGGGTCTCGTAGGCGGTCCATCGGCTGCGCTCGAAGGTGAGCAGCGGGCGGCGGGCGCGGTAGTCGACGAGGCGGTCGTGGTCGAAGCGGGCGACGACCTCGTTCGGCAGGCCGTCCAACAGCCGTTCAACGATCTGGTCGCCCGTCTCGCCGGCGTCGATGTACCCGTCGAAGTGGTACAGCAGCACCAGTCCGGCGGAGTCCCTGGAGGCGATCGCCTCCACCTCCGCGAGCCCGCTCGGCTCCCATTCGTACAAACCCTGGGGATCCAACACAGTGACTGCTCCTCCTCGTTCTCATCAGCGGCAACGCACAATCCGGCGCGGGCATTCCCGCTCCCGCCGCACGCAAGGCCAACGCCGCCGAAGGCCCCCACGCACCCACCCCGCCTCGCCACACCCACCCCAAGTCAAGGACATGAACTCCCCTACACATAAGGCGATTTCACCTCCCCCGGACGAGTCGTCACCATCTCCACAACCGCACAGCCGCATAGCCGCCCAGCTCAAGGACGCACAGCTCAAGGACGCCCTCGCCACCGCGAAATTCCGCAGGGAATGCGTCATCAGGAACCCCCAGAGCGCCCTGAACCCCCTGAACCCCCTGAACCCCACCGTCCGCGACACCGGCAAGAACCGGCAGGGGCATGGGTGTGCGGTGTACGCGCAGGCCCCGACGACACCGACAGCACCGACAGCACCGACGAACAAGACCAACCGGGCACACGCCCTCGGCAAGAACAGCGGGCCCGACCTCCCTCCGTGGCCAGCACGTCGAATCAAGCCACGACGCAAGTCCCGAACGCGACGAAGGCCCGCTCCCCCTGAGGGGAACGGGCCTTCGTCTATCGGCTAGTGCCTATCGGCAAGAGCTCAGCTCTGACCGCCGGCCAGCTTCTCGCGGAGCGCGGCGAGGGCCTCGTCCGACGCCAGGGCGCCGGAGTTGTCCGCCGACTCCGAGGAGTACGAGCCGCCACCGGTGGTGCCACCGCCGGTGTTGCCACCCGCCGCAGCCGCCGGCGCCGCAGCACCCTCGGCCGCAGCCTGCTCGTCGGCCTCGCGGGACTTGATGACCTGAGCCTGGTGCTGCTCGAAGCGCTGCTGCGCCTCGGCGTACTGGTTCTCCCACGCCTCGCGCTGGGTCTCGTAGCCCTCGAGCCAGTCGTTGGTCTCGGGGTCGAAGCCCTCGGGGTAGATGTAGTTGCCCTGGTCGTCGTAGGACGCGGCCATCCCGTACAGGGTCGGGTCGAACTCGACGGCCGACGGGTCGGCGCCGAAGGACTCGTTGGCCTGCTTCAGCGACAGCGAGATCCGGCGACGCTCGAGGTCGATGTCGATGACCTTGACGAAGATCTCGTCGTTGACCTGGACAACCTGCTCCGGGATCTCGACGTGGCGCTCGGCCAGCTCGGAGATGTGGACCAGGCCCTCGATGCCCTCGTCGACGCGCACGAACGCACCGAAGGGAACGAGCTTGGTGACCTTACCCGGGACGACCTGACCGATCTGGTGGGTCCGGGCGAACTGCTGCCACGGGTCTTCCTGGGTCGCCTTGAGCGACAGGGACACGCGCTCGCGGTCCATGTCGACGTCCAGGACCTCGACCGTGACCTCCTGGCCGACCTCGACAACCTCGGACGGGTGGTCGATGTGCTTCCAGGACAGCTCGGAGACGTGGACGAGACCGTCGACGCCGCCCAGGTCCACGAAGGCACCGAAGTTGACGATGGAGGAGACGACGCCGGAGCGCACCTGACCCTTCTGGAGGGTGGTGAGGAAGGTCTGGCGGACCTCGCTCTGGGTCTGCTCCAGCCAGGCACGGCGGGACAGGACCACGTTGTTGCGGTTCTTGTCCAGCTCGATGATCTTGGCCTCGAGCTCCTTGCCCACGTAGGGCTGAAGGTCGCGGACGCGGCGCATCTCGACCAGGGAGGCCGGGAGGAAGCCACGGAGGCCGATGTCGAGGATGAGACCACCCTTGACGACCTCGATGACGGTACCGGTGACGATCCCGTCCTCTTCCTTGATCTTCTCGATGGTGCCCCAGGCGCGCTCGTACTGGGCGCGCTTCTTCGAGAGGATCAGGCGGCCTTCCTTGTCCTCCTTCTGGAGGACCAGGGCCTCGATCTCGTCGCCGACGGCAACGACCTCGTTGGGGTCGACGTCGTGCTTGATCGAGAGCTCGCGGCTCGGGATAACGCCTTCGGTCTTGTAACCGATGTCGAGCAGGACCTCGTCCCGGTCGACCTTCACGATGACGCCGTCGACGATGTCGCCGTCGTTGAAGTACTTGATCGTCTCGTCGATCGCGGCGAGGAAGGCTTCCTCGTTACCGATGTCGTTGACCGCAACCTGCGGGGTGGTGGCGGTGGTCTCGGTGCTGCTCGTCATGTGGGTAAAGGCTCCGGTGCGGACATTGAAGTCGTAGGTACTGCTACGCCGAGAACCCGTATCGCCTCTGCATAAGCCGGACAGTGTCAAAGACGTCTTCGCCGGAAGCCCACAGATGCCGGAGCATCCGGAACGACCCGAATCGCCTCAAAACCGAGGGGACATACATACAGATGCGAGCGCGGCCTGCTCCGTCTGAGGCGCGCAAGCCCGCAGCGCAACTTGTAGCATACGGGGGCAGCCGGACCCGGTCAATGCGCGAACGCGCACACCCGGGGCAGAACGCCCCATAACCGGCACACGCGATGTTCCGCGAGGTCGAACGGCCTCACAGTCCCAGCAGCTACAAGCAGAGCGAACACTACGACGACGGGCGCCATGAACCAAGAGCACGAGCCGGAGGCGACCCGCCGTGACGCCTCGGACACCGAAAGCAGCCGGGCCAGCCGGGGCTGGTGGGACCGCAACGCGGACGAGTACCAGAGCGAGCACGGTGCCTTCCTCGGGGACGACCGGTTCATCTGGGGTCCCGAGGGACTGGACGAGGCGGACGCCGCGCTGCTCGGGCCTGCCGCCGAGCTGAAGGGCCGGCGGGTCCTGGAGATCGGGGCCGGCGCGGCGCAGTGTTCCCGCTGGCTGGCGGCGCAGGGCGCGCTGCCGGTGGCGCTGGACCTCTCCCACCGGCAGCTACAGCACGCACTGCGGATATCCGAGGACTCGGCGGACGACGCCACCGAACTGGTGGAGGCGGACGCCGGGGCGCTGCCGTTCCGCGACGGCAGCTTCGACCTCGCCTGCTCCGCGTACGGCGCGCTGCCGTTCGTCGCCGATCCGGTGCGGGTGCTGCGCGAGGTGCGCCGGGTGCTGCGGCCGGGCGGCCGGTTCGTCTTCTCCGTCTCCCACCCGATCCGCTGGGCCTTCCCGGACGAGCCGGGTCCCGAGGGGCTGTCGGTGGGGGCCTCCTACTTCGACCGCACGCCGTATGTCGAGCAGGACGAGTCCGGCCGGGCCGTGTACGTCGAGCACCACCGGACGCTGGGCGACCGGGTGCGGGATGTGGTGGCCGCCGGGTTCCGGCTGGAGGATCTCGTCGAGCCGGAGTGGCCCCGGTGGAACACACAGGAGTGGGGCGGCTGGTCTCCGCTGCGCGGGCATCTGATCCCCGGGACGGCGATCTTCGTGTGCTCGGCGGAGGCTTAGGGGCCAAGGCGGAGGGGTGCCGGACGCGGCCGGCGGCCGGGCGGGGCGAGCGGGCCCGGCGCGACGGCCAGGCCCCGTAGGCGGTAGGTCGTAGGCGGTAGGCCATAGCGGTGAGGACGGCTCGGAACGCTGACGACCGCAGACCGGCAGACCAGCGGACGGGCTGAGCCGACTGACCGGCAGACCGGCAGACCGGCCGGTCTGCCGAACGGCCGGCCGTAACGGCCGGAGGCAGACGGACCTGCTGACCGGCTGACCGGCTGACCGTCGACAACAGCCGGAGGCAAGCGGACCTGCGCCGTCGGCCGGAGGCAGCCGACCGGCCGTGGCGGTCCCAGGCCCGCGGGGCCGGGCCTGGGATGTGACCGACCGGGGCAGCGGGTGGATGAGCTCGACCGGGGCAGCCGGGCCGGTGGGCCCGGCCGGGGCGGCAGACTGGGGGCGTGATCCGCCGTGACGCCCTTGATCAGTTGCCCGTCCGTACCGCGCTGCCCGCGCTGCGTGCCGCCCTCGACGGGCCCGGCACCGCGGTGCTGTGCGCCCCGCCGGGCACCGGTAAGACGACGCTGGTGCCGCTGGATCTGGCCGGTCTGACCGGTGCGGGGCCGAAGCGGCGGGTGCTGGTCGCCGAGCCGCGGCGGATCGCGGCCCGTGCGGCCGCGCGGCGGATGGCCTGGCTGCTGGGCGAGAGGGTCGGGGAGCAGGTCGGGTTCACGGTGCGGGGTGAGCGCCGGGCCGGGCCGCGTACCGCCGTGGAAGTCGTGACCACCGGCGTGTTGCTTCAGCGGCTCCAGCGCGATCCGGAGCTGGCGGGCGTCGATGTGGTGGTGCTCGACGAGTGCCATGAGCGGCATCTGGACGCCGATACCTCCGCGGCGTTCCTGCTGGACGTACGGGAGACGCTGCGGCCCGAGCTGCGGCTGGTGGCGGCGTCGGCGACGACGGATGCCGCGGGGTGGGCGCGGCTGCTGGGCGGTTCGGAGGGCGCGGCGCCGGTGGTCGAGGCGGCGGGTGTGTCGCATCCCGTGGGGGTCGTGTGGGTCCCGCCGGAGCGGCCGGTGCGGCCGGCGCACGGGATGCGGGTCGATCCGGCGCTGCTGGCGCATGTGGCAGCAGTGGTGCGTCGGGCGTTGCGCGAGCAGTCGGGTGATGTGCTGTGTTTCCTTCCCGGTGTCGGGGAGATCGGGCGGGTCGCCGGGGAGCTGGCCGGGGTGGACGCCGAGGTGCTCCAGGTGCACGGGCGGGCGCCGGCCGAGGTGCAGGACGCGGTGCTGGCGGGCGGGAGCGGCGTACGCAGAGTCGTGCTGGCGACGTCGGTGGCGGAGTCCAGCCTGACCGTGCCGGGTGTGCGGGTGGTGGTGGACAGCGGACTGGCACGGGTGCCGCGGACGGACCACGCGCGCGGGCTCAGCGCGCTCACGACGGTGCGGGCCTCCCGGGCGGCGGGCCGTCAGCGCGCCGGCCGGGCGGGGCGCGAGGCGCCGGGAGTGGTGTACCGCTGCTGGTCGGAGGGTGAGGACGGGCGGCTGCCGGCGTTCCCCGATCCGGAGATCAAGGTTGCCGATCTGACGGCGTTCGCGTTGCAGTCGGCGTGCTGGGGCGATCCGACGGCCGGCGGGCTGGCGCTGCTCGACGCGCCGCCTGCCGGTGCGCTGGCCGCGGCACGGGAGGTGTTGACGGCGATCGGCGCGGTGGACGGGGCCGGCCGGGCGACGGGGCGGGGTGTGCGGATGGCGCGGATCGGGCTGCATCCCCGGCTGGCGCGCGCCTTGCTGGACGGCGCGCCCGAGGTCGGTGTGCGGCGCGCCGCGGAGGTGGTCGCCCTGCTGAGCGAGGAGCCGCCGCGGGCGTACGGGGATGATCTGGCGGCGGCGTGGCGCACCGCGCGTCGGGGTGGCGATGCGTACGGAGCGAGGTGGCGGCAGGAGGCGCGGCGCTTGGCGTCGGCGGCCGGGGAGCAGTCGGCCGGGTCGGGTGGGGGCGGCCGTGGCGGCTCCGCGGCGGGCGCGGGCGCGGGCAGCGGCCGGACCGGAGGCGGGGGCGGCGCGGCGGCCGCCTCCGACGATGCGGTGGCCGGTCTCATTGCCGCGTTGGCGTTCCCGGAGCGGGTGGCGCGAGCCCGTGGGGCCGGGAGTTTCCTCATGGCGTCCGGGACCGGGGCCGACGTGGCGGGGGCGGGCACGGGGGCGCAGGCCGGGTGGGGGCATCGCGTGGGCTCCGCGGGCGGCGGTGGCGGGTCGAGGCTGCGGGATGCGGGGTGGCTGGCGGTTGCGGTGGCGGACCGGCCGGTGGCGGCGGTGTCCGCGCGGGTGCGGCTCGCGGCGGTGATCGACGAGGAGACGGCGTGTGCCGCGGCGCGGGCGCTGTATTCCTCGGGTGAGGAGGTGCGCTGGTCGGACGGGGAGGTGGTGGCCAGGAGCGTGACACGGCTGGGGGCGATCGAGCTGGCGGCCCGGCCGCTGTCCGCGCCCGACCCCGGGCTGCTGCGGGACGCGGTGGTGTCGGGGCTGCGGCGGGAGGGGTTCGGGCTGCTGCGGTGGTCGGCCGCCGCGGCGTCGTTGCGGCAGCGGATGGCCTTTCTGCACCGGGAGTTGGGCGCGCCGTGGCCCGATGTCTCGGATGCGGCGTTGCTGGAGCGGGTCGAGGAGTGGCTGGGGGTGGAGCTCGGGCGGGCGCGGCGGCGGGCCGATCTGGCGCGGGTCGATGCGGGGCAGGCGCTGGGCCGGCTGCTGCCGTGGGCGAGCGGCGACGCGGCGCGTTTTGAGGAGCTGGCGCCGGAGCGTATCGAGGTGCCGAGTGGTTCGCGGGTGCGCGTGGACTACGGCGGTGAGCAGCCCGTACTGGCCGTCAAGCTCCAGGAGTTGTTCGGGCTTCAGGAGTCGCCGCGGGTGGCCGGCGGGCGGGTGCCCGTGCTGGTGCATCTGCTGTCCCCCGCGGGGCGTCCGGCGGCCGTCACGGCCGATCTCGCCTCGTTCTGGCGGGACGGATACCGGTCCGTACGCGCGGAGTTGCGCGGGCGCTACCCCAAGCATCCCTGGCCGGAGGACCCTTCGGCGGCCGAGCCGACCCGGCACACGTCGGCGCGGCTCAAGCGGGGCTGAGCCCGGGGCCGGAGGGGGCCGGGAAGGGGTCGGGAAGGGACCGGGAGGGGGCCGGGAGCGCCTTGCTGACGTCATGTGTGCACATTACGGGCCGGCACTGACAACGCCGTCGCCGGACGGCGGCGGGGCGGCTGCGGGCCGCCGGGCGGGTGCGGCAGGGGGGCGCCGGCTGCGGGCTTCGAGATACAGGCTCAGGGCCAGCAGCACACCGCCGAGGAGCAGGAACCCCCAGGGCAGGTAGCTGGTGAGCAGGAGGACGAGGGTGCGCTGGGACGTCACCAGGGAGACGGTGGAGTCGATGTAGTCGTCGCGCATCTTCACATGGCCGGCGAACGCGGTGACCTTGCCGCCGCCGGGCAGCAGATCGCCGCCGCGCAGCTCTTCCTTGTGGATCTCCTGGCCGTTGACGGGCGCGCCGGTGACCGGCTCCACCCAGAACATCCGCTTGGTGGTGTACCAGCGGGTGGTGCCCATCTTCTCGACGGACTGTGGGGTGATGCCCTTGACCGGCATCTTCTTGGGGAGGGCGACCTTGGTCCAGGGGATGGTCTGCTCGAAGTAGTAGACCTCCAGGCCGCGGAAGGTGCGGGTCCCCTTGTAGTGGATGGGGGCCGAGGTGCGGGTCTGGGCGTCGAAGTAGGCGTAGTCGCGCCGCTCGGTGAGGAACGGCCACTTGTATTCGATGCCCTCGCGGCGCACCGGGTCTTGGTCGACCATCTCTCCGGTGGCGTGCACGGGTTCCTGGGAGTGGGCGTCGAAGAGGTAGCGCTCGGGGATCGCGGAGACCATCTTGCCGTCGGGGCCTACGACGTAGGACAGCGTGTCCCAGACGACGACGTCGCGGCCCGCGGACTGCTCGATGCGGTCGGAGGCGGCGACGTTGCCCTTGAGGGTCTGCACGATGGTGACCTTGGGGACGCGTTCGGCTTTCATCGTCCCGTAGTTGAGGAGGGTGGCGGGCTCGGCCTCCAGGACCATGTCCTGGTACTGGCCGGGCGGGATCTTGGCGAGCCGCGGAAAGGCGTACCACCGCATCAGCGGGGACAGGGCGGTGACGAAGACGGCGCAGGCGAGCAGTACCAGGCTTGCCGTGCGGCGCATCCCTCGCGCTTCGCGGCGCGGGCCGGGGGCTGCGGTGCCGGTGTCGGCCGGGGGCCCGGGGTTCGTCCCCCGGGTGGGCACGGGGCGGGGCATGGTGGTGGCGTCCCTCCCTCAGGGGTGCTTGGGGACGGTGGTCAGCAGCGGCTTGGGCGAGGTCGTGCCGCTGGGCGCACCGATCGCGGTGAGGGTGAGGACGAGGGCGAATGCCGCGGCCAGTCCGACCGCGGCTGCTGTCAGGGCGCGCATGGCCGCCTCCCGGAGAGCTGCTGTGCCTGTCCGGGGGCACCCCGGATCCCCCAACGGCGTCAGGGCGGGGGCACCGTAGCAACGGGCGGCTGAGATGAGAACACGTTGCACCGCCGTCCTGCCCTGGACGGCGGGCAGGACGGCGGTGACGGGCCGGCGCGGGGGCCGGGCCGGCTGGTGGGGCGGGGGTCAGGAACCGGCCGGGGCGGCGACCTTCAGCTTGACGGTGAGTACGGCGCCGTCGGCCGTGGTCAGCCGCAGCAGGAACGTGCCCGCGTGCCTATCCGTGTAGATCTTCGGGAGTTTGAGCAGGCCGTTGGCGTCCGTGGTGAGCCCGGTGAGCGTGCGGACCGGCTTGTCCTTGTCGTCGCCGGTGGCCTCGGGGTCCTTGAAGTAGGGGCCCTTGGTGTTCTCCACGGGCTTCTTCGGGTCGTCGGTGACCATGGTCGCGGTGACCGCCGCACCCGCCGCGATCTTGCCCTGGTAGGTCGCCTCGACCTCGACGGCGTCCTCGGCGAAGGCCTGGCCCGCGGTCGCCGTCAGCTCCTTGTCCGAGGTGCGGGCGAGCTTGTCGGCCTTCGGGGCGGGCCTGGCCTTGACGGTCGCGCCGAAGGCGACGGCGGGGGCGGTGCGGCCCACGGCGGTGGCCCGGATGGTGAAGGCTCCGGCCTTGCCGCCCGCACGCAGTGTGGGCGCGGTGGCGAGGCCGTCCTTGCCCGTGGTGACGGTGACGGTGGTGGCGTCACCGGGGAAGCGGGCGCCGGTGGACGTGGGGAGGGCGAAGCGGACGGGGGCGCCGGCGACGGGCTTGCCCGCGGCGTCCTTGGCGCGTACCCGTGGCGACGCGGCGAACTCGGTGCCCGCGGTGGCGCTCAGGTCCTTGTCGCCGACCCGTTCGAGAGCGGTGAGCCGAGCGGGCCCGGTGGGGGTCTCGGGGGTGGGCGTCTCGGGGGTGGGCTTCGGCTTGGGCGTACCGGTGCCGCCCGGGGTGTCACCGGTGCCCGAACCACCGGGCTTGCCGGGGTGGTTGTGCTGTCCCTTGCCGGGCTTGCCGGGTTTGCCGGTGCCGGATCCGCCCTTGCCCGGCTTCCTGCCCGGTGCGTCGGAGCCGTGGCCGTGGTGCGCACTGCCGGTGCGGCCGGTGCTGTCGCCGCCGGACTTTCCTGCGCCGCCCCGGTGGACGGGCAGGACGCCCCGGCCGTCCGGAACCTCGTGGGTGCCGTGGCGGTAGAACGTGTACCAGGACAGCACCGTCCGCAGGTAGTCCTCGGAGTGGTTGTAGCCGAGGATCGCCCGGTCCAGGTCGTCCTGGACCGACAGGTCGCGGTCGCCGGCGCAGAGGTAGCGGCCCGCGGCGAGCGCGGCGTCGAAGACGTTGTTGGGGTCCTTCTTGCCGTCGCCGTTGCCGTCGGCGCCCCAACCACTGCCGTCGAGGCCGCCGTTGGACCAGGTGGAGGGGATGAACTGCATCGGGCCCACGGCACGGTCGTGGGTGAGGTCGCCGTCGTAGCGGCCGCCGTCGGTGTCGGTGATCCGGGCGAAGCCGTTGCCGTTGAGCTGCGGGCCGAGGATCGGCTGGAGGGTGGTGCCCTCGGCATCGACCGCGCCGCCGCGCGCCTGCCCGGACTCGACCTTGCCGATGCCGGCGAGCAGTTGCCAGGGCAGCCGGCAGCCCGGATCGGACGCGTCGACCGCGGAGGCTGCCTTCTTGTACGCGGCCAGGACGGTGGCGGGCAGGCCGGCCTCGGCGGGTCCGGTGCCGAGGGCGGTGCCCTGGCCGGTGCGGTGCTCCTCGCGGGGCGGTGCCGTCCTGTGGAGGGGCGGCCGGTCGGTGAAGTACGTGGAACCGCCGTCGATGGGGGTGTCGGCGGGTGGGGCCGGTTTCTGTTTCCTGGCGGCCGCGGCCTCGGTGGCGGCCGGCGCCTGAGAGGCGGTCAGGGCGGCGAGCACCAGGGCCGCCACGGCTGTCGAGGCCGCTCCCCTTTGGAGCCGCCTTCGGATTGTGGCTGCCATACGTGGTCCCCTCCGCGTTGCCCTACCGCGCTCCTGACGCGGTATCGCGCTCCCCAGCGCTCCAACTCAGGCGACACTACGACAACTCGGGCCCGGCATCTACCACCCCCATCGGACACATAATGATCCGAATCGATCGAGGGGAGGCGCAATGCCGTTCACACTCAGTCATGCCGCCGCCGTGCTTCCGGCCATCCGGCGGACCGGCGCGGCACGCGGTCCGTTGGTCGCCTCGGCGCTCGTGGCGGGGTCGTTCGCACCGGACATGACGTACTACGCGGACTCGCTGGTGCCGGGCGCCATGGAGTTCGGCGACGTCACGCACTCGCTGTCCGGTGTGCTGACGGTGGATGTGCTGGTCACCGTGGCGCTCGTGGGCGGCTGGCTGCTGGTGCGTGAGCCGTTGACCGCGCTGCTGCCGCGGGCGTGGCGAGGCCCGGTCCACACCTTCGTCCGCGGCCGGCCCTGGCGGCCCCGGGGGCCCCGCGAACTCGCCGCCCTGGTGGGCTGGTTCCTGGTCTCGGCGGTCCTCGGGGCGGCGACCCATGTGGTCTGGGACGCCTTCACCCACCCGGGCCGCTGGGGCACCCGGCTGGTTCCCGGTCTCGACCGGGTGGTGGGCGGCCTGCCGGTCTATACCTACGTGCAGTACGGCACCTCGGCGCTCGCTCTGGCGGCGATGGGCGCGTTTGTGTGGCAGGTCCTACGGGGGCGCGGCGGCACCGGCGGTCCCCCGGCGGCCGGGGCGCCCGCGCCAGCCGCGGTACCGGTGCTGACCGTACGGGTGCGGCTGCTGCTGACCGCCCCGCTCGCGCTGTGCGTGGCGGCCGGTGCCGTGCACCGTGTCCTGCGGGCGCGCGCCGTCTACGGTCCCGCGGCGGCCTGGCTCGACTACCTCCCGACCGTGCTCTTCGGCGCCGGGGCCGGCCTCACCCTCGGGCTGCCGCTCTACGCGGTGGCCGTACGACTGCTGCACCGCCGCACCCGGGCAGCCGACGCCATGGGCCCGCTGCCGGCGCCCATGGCGCGGACCGCACCCCCGGCGGTGTCGCCGTCGGGCGCTGCGGCCGCGTCACGGAACACGTCGCCCGGCGCCGAGTGACGGCGCCCGGGGCGCCTGTGGGGTACCCGCGCCCGCGCCACTCGTCGGGTTACTCGACCAGAGCCGGGCCGGGCTGCGGCACCGGGGCCGGGGCGGCGCGCCGGGCGGCCCGCAGCAGGCAGGCTCCGCAGACGAAGCCGATGGCGGCCGCCAGCAGATGTCCGACGGTGGTGAAGTCGGGCAGCTCCCCGCTCCAGTCGCCGCCGAGCACCGGCCAGGCGACGACACCGGCCGCCGCGGGCCACCGCGCCCGGCGCAGCAGGAGTGCCCCCGTCGCCAGCACCGTCTCGGCCCCGTAACTGATGCCGAAGTCGGTGGCGTGCCGGACGCTGTCCGGATACCAGCCGTGGGCGAGGGCCACGTGGATCAACGGCACGGTCAGCAGCGTGGCGGCGAGATGCCCCAGGACGAAGAGGGCGTAGGCACGTCCCGCTCCGTACCGTCGCTCCAGCCACGCCAGGCACACGATGACGCCGAGACCGAGTGTGATCAGCGTGCCGGCGAAGGCCTCCGAGGTGATCTCGGTCAGCGTGCCGTCGAAGAACAGCATGCTGCCCGCCAGTACACGGACCGGGCGGTCGTGGAGGTTGTCCAGATTCGTACTGACGCCGAGCATCACACGCTGTGCCTCGGCGGTGGACAGCACCGCCGTGCACCACAGATGGGTCGACAGCAGCAGTCCGGCATAGCCGGCCGTGACCGGGCTGCGGGAGACATAGGTGCCCAGGGCTCGGGCCACACGACGTATCACGGAGTGATCAAAGCAGAGCGCTTTCGAGGTGGACAGGATCCATGACGCGTCGGGCGACGACGGCTGTCGGGCCGCCGTCGAGCAGGCCGGAACCGGCCGCGACTCGGTGCGGTGCGGGCCGGGTTGCGGCCGGGCTGCGGCCGGGCTGCGGCCGGGCTGCGTGGCCGGGGGCGGCGCGGGGCGCCCGCGCCGTCACCGGCCCGCTTCCCGGCTCAGTGCGCCGCCGACTCCCAGTCCTTGCCGGAGCCGACCGAGACGTCCAGGGGGGCGCTCAGTTGGACCGCCGCGGCCATCTCCTTGCGGACCAGTTCCTCGACCTTCTTGCGCTCGCCGGGGGCGACCTCGACGACGATTTCGTCATGGACCTGGAGCAGCATCCGCGACTCCAGTCCGGCGGTCCGCAGTGCCGCGGCGACCCGCAGCATCGCGATCTTGACGATATCGGCGGCGGTGCCCTGGATCGGGGCGTTCAGCGCCATCCGCTCGGCCATTTCGCGGCGCTGGCGGTTGTCGCTGTTGAGGTCGGGGAGGTAGCGGCGGCGGCCGAGCATGGTCTCCGTATAGCCGATGGCGCGGGCCTCCTCCACGACCCGCTGGAGGTAGTCGCGCACCCCGCCGAACCGCTCGAAGAAGTTGTCCATCAGCTTGCGGGCCTCGTCCGGCTGGATGCCCAGCTGCTGGGAGAGGCCGAACGCCGACAGGCCGTACGCCAGGCCGTAGGACATCGCCTTGATCTTGCGGCGCATCTCCGGGTCGACCTTGCTCTTGTCGACCGAGAAGACATGGGAGGCGACGGTGGTGTGCAGGTCCTCGCCGGAGGTGAACGCCTCGATCAGGCCCTCGTCCTCGGAGAGGTGTGCCATCACCCGCAGTTCGATCTGGCTGTAGTCGGCGGTCAGCAGCGACTCGAAGCCCTCGCCGACGACGAAGCCGCGGCGGATCGCCCGGCCCTCGTCCGTACGCACCGGGATGTTCTGGAGGTTGGGGTCCGTGGAGGACAGCCGGCCGGTGGCCGCGACGGTCTGGTTGAAGGTGGTGTGGATCCGGCCGTCGGCGCCGATGGTCTTGATCAGGCCCTCGACGGTCGTGCGCAGCTTGGCCTGCTCACGGTGCCTGAGCATGATCACCGGGAGCTCGTTGTCGGTCTGCGCCGCCAGCCAGGCGAGGGCATCGGCGTCGGTGGTGTAGCCGGTCTTGGTCTTCTTGGTCCTGGGCAGGCCCAGCTCGCCGAAGAGGACCTCCTGAAGCTGCTTGGGCGAGCCGAGGTTGAACTCATGGCCCGCGGCGGCATGGGCCTCCTTGACGGCCTGCTGCACGGCGCCCGCGAACTGCTGCTCCATGCGCTCCAGCCAGCCCCGGTCCGCGGCGATACCGGCCCGCTCCATCCGGGCCAGCAGCTCGCTGGTCGGCAGCTCCACATCACGCAGCAGCCCGTCCGCGCCGACCTCCGCCAGCTTCGTCTCGAACGCCGTCCCGAGGTCGAGGACCGTACGGGCCTGTCCCATCAGGGCGTCCGCCTCGGCCTGCTCGTCCGCGCCGAACGCGAGCTGGCCGTCGCCGGCCGCGGCGGGGGCGAGATCACGTCCCAGGTATTCGAGGGACAGCGCGTCCAGTGCGAAGGAGCGGCGGCCGGGCTTGACCAGGTAGGCGGCCAGGGCGGTGTCCATGGTGACGCCGTCGATGGTCCAGCCGTGCTCGCCGAAGACCCGCATCAGGCCCTTGGCGTTGTGCATCACCTTGGGGCGGGCGGCATCGGCGCTCCAGGCGGCGAAGGCCCGCTCGTCCGCCTCGTCGAGCTGGGACGGGTCGAACCAGGCGGCCGGGCCGTCGGGGGCGGCCAGCGCCACCTCGGCGACGCTGCCGCTGCCCAGCGTCCACACATCGACCGTGGCCACGCCCAGCGGCCCGGTGCCGTGTTCGGCCAGCCACCCAGCGAGTTCGCCGGTGTCGATGACCGTGCCGTCCACCTCGACGCCGGGCGCCGGAGCGGCCTCCTCGGCGGCGTCGGCCGAGCCGGGGTCGACGGCGTGCAGCCGGTCGCGCAGGCCCTGGTTGCGGATCTCCAGCCCATTGAGGAAGACCGTCAGCGCCTCGCGGTCGTAGGCCTCGCGGGTCAGCTCCGCGGGGCCGCACGACAGCTCGACATCGCGCACCATCTCCGTGAGCCGGCGGTTGAGCTTCACGGCGTCCAGATGCTCGCGGAGGTTGGCGCCCGCCTTGCCCTTGACCTCCTCGGCGCGCTCCACCAACTCCGCGAACGAACCGAACTGGTTGATCCACTTCGTGGCGGTCTTCTCGCCGACGCCCGGGATGCCGGGGAGGTTGTCGGACGGGTCGCCGCGCAGCGCGGCGAAGTCCGGGTACTGGGCGGGGGTCAGGCCGTACTTCTCGAAGACCTTCTCCGGGGTGAAGCGGGTCAGCTCGGAGACACCCTTGGTGGGGTAGAGGACCGTGACGTCGTCGGAGACCAGCTGGAAGGAGTCGCGGTCGCCCGTGACGATCGAGACCTCGAAGCCCTGCGCGGTGGCCTGCTCCGTGAGCGTGGCGATGACGTCGTCGGCCTCGAAGCCCTCGACGGCGAACCGCTTGACGTGCATCGCGTCGAGCAGCTCGCCGATCAGCTCGACCTGGCCCTTGAACTCGTCGGGCGTCTTGGAACGGTTCGCCTTGTAGTCGGCGAACTCCTCGGAGCGCCAGGTCTTGCGCGAGACGTCGAAGGCCACCGCGAAATGCGTGGGCGCCTCGTCGCGCAGGGTGTTCGCGAGCATCGACGCGAAGCCGTAGATCGCATTGGTCGGTTGTCCCGTGACGGTCGTGAAATTCTCCACGGGCAGGGCGAAGAACGCCCGGTATGCCATGGAATGCCCGTCCATCAGGAGCAGTCGGGGACGGCCGCCCGCCGCCGCCTCGGTGCCGGTCGCTTCGCTCTTCTTCGCTGCCTTTGCTGCCACGCCCCCGATCCTGCCACGCCCCACTGACAATCCCCGCCGCGACGGCCACCGCTCCCCTCGCCGCCCGCGGCCCCCGCCCCGCCGGAAGCCCGCTCCGCCCCGCCGCACACCGCCCCGGACCACGCCGTACACCCCGCCGCCCCTCCCGGGCCGCTCCCCCGCCCTCGCCCCTACACCGCCCCACGTGTCCGTGACAGGATCAGATGTGTACGGCAACGATCCGCCGCGCCCGGCGGAGCGAGCACCAGTTCACGGCTCAAGGGAGAGCGCCATGGCAGGCAAGCCGCCCGCATCGGATCCCGTCCAGGACGCGCCCCAGGTCGGCGAACCCCAGCACTCGGCCGTCGGCCTGCCCGCCATCACCCACGCCCTGCGCATCTCCCAGCAGCAGATGGGCATACGCCGTACCGCCCTCACCCTCCTGCGCGTCAACCAGCGCGACGGCTTCGACTGCCCCGGCTGCGCCTGGCCCGAGCCCGACAAGCCGCACGCCGCCGAATTCTGCGAGAACGGCGCCAAGGCCGTCGCCGAAGAGGCCACGCTGCGCCGCGTCACCCCGGACTTCTTCGCCGCCCACTCCGTCGCCGATCTCGCGACCCGCAGCGGCTACTGGCTCGGCCAGCAGGGCCGCCTCACCCACCCCATGTACCTCGCCGAGGGCGCCGACCACTACGAGCCGGTGACCTGGGAGCGGGCCTTCGACCTCATCGGCGAGGAGCTGACCGCCCTCGGCTCCCCCGACGAGGCCGTCTTCTACACCTCCGGCCGCACCAGCAACGAGGCCGCCTTCCTCTACCAGCTCTTCGCCCGCGAATTCGGCACCAACAACCTCCCCGACTGCTCCAACATGTGCCACGAGTCGTCGGGCTCCGCACTGACGGAGACCATCGGCATCGGCAAGGGCAGCGTCCTGCTGGAGGACCTCTACCAGGCCGACCTGATCATCGTCGCCGGGCAGAACCCGGGCACCAACCACCCGCGGATGCTCACCGCCCTGGAGAAGGCCAAGGCCGGCGGCACGAAGATCATCTCGATCAATCCGCTGCCCGAAGCCGGCCTGGAACGCTTCAAGAACCCGCAGACCCCGCGCGGCCTGGCCGGCGGCGGCACCGCGCTCACCGACCTCTTCCTCCAGGTCCGCCTCGGCGGCGACCAGGCACTCTTCCGCGCCCTCAACCGCCTCGTCCTCGACACCGACGGAGCCCTCGACGAGGACTTCATCCGCACCCACACCCACGGCTTCGAGGAGTTCGCGCAACGGGCCCGCGCCGACGACGACTGGGACGAGACGCTGCGCGCCACCGGCCTGACCCGCGAGGAGATCGACCGCGCCCTGGCCATGGTCCTCGCCTCGCGCCGCACCATCGTGTGCTGGGCGATGGGCCTGACCCAGCACAAGCACTCCGTCCCCACCATCCAGGAAGTCGTCAACTTCCTCCTGCTGCGCGGCAACATCGGCCGCCCCGGAGCCGGCGTCTGCCCCGTACGCGGCCACAGCAACGTCCAGGGCGACCGCACCATGGGCATCTTCGAGCGGCCCGCACCCGCCTTCCTCGACGCCCTGGAGAAGGAGTTCGGCTTCGCCCCGCCCCGTGAGCACGGACTCGACGTCGTCCGGGCCATCCGCGCCCTGCGCGACGGGCAGGCCAAGGTGTTCTTCGCGATGGGCGGCAACTTCGTCTCCGCCACCCCGGACACCGACGTCACCGAGGCCGCCATGCGCCGCGCCCGGCTGACCGTCCACGTCTCCACCAAGCTCAACCGCTCGCACGCGATCACCGGCGCCCGTGCGCTGATCCTGCCGACCCTGGGCCGCACCGAACGCGATCTGCAAGCCGGCGGCGAACAGTTCGTGACCGTCGAGGACTCCATGGGCATGGTGCACGCCTCCCGCGGCCGCCTGGCACCCGCGAGCCCCCAGCTGCTGTCCGAGACGGCCATCGTCGCCCGCCTGGCCCGCCGCGTCCTGGGCGCCGGCAGCCGCACCCCCTGGGAGGAGTTCGAGAAGGACTACGCGGCGATCCGCGACCGCATCTCCCATGTCATCCCGGGCTTCGAGGACTTCAACACCAAGGTTGCCCGCCCCGGAGGCTTCGCCCTCCCGCACGCCCCCCGGGACAGCCGCAGCTTCCCCACCGCCACCGGGAAGGCCAACTTCACCGCCGCGCCCGTCGAATACCCCGCCGTCCCCGAAGGGCGGCTGCTGCTCCAGACGCTGCGCTCCCACGACCAGTACAACACCACGATCTACGGCCTCGACGACCGCTACCGCGGCATCAAGAACGGCCGCCGCGTCGTCCTCGTCCACCCCGACGACGCCCGCGAACGGGGCCTGGCCGACGGGGCGTACACCGACCTGGTCAGCGAATGGACCGACGGCAGCGAGCGGCGCGCGGCCGGCTTCCGCGTCGTGCACTACCCGACGGCCCGCGGCTGCGCGGCCGCCTACTACCCCGAGACCAATGTCCTGATCCCGCTCGACCACACCGCCGACACCAGCAACACCCCGGCCTCCAAGTCGATCGTGATCCGCCTGGAGAGCGCCCGCGAGGACTGACCGCCACCGGGCCGGAGCGGGAACAACAACCCCGCGCTGAGCGCTTGCTCAGGGGCCTGATAGGAACAGGCACGGATCGACCACGATCACGGGCGAGCGAACGGAGCCGTAGGCATGGGTGAGCACAGCACGACCAAGTTTCCGCAGGAGATCCTCGACCAGTGGGCCGGCCTGGGCCTCGACCTGCCCGCGCTCTTCTCCGCCGGACACCTCGGCGAGCGGATGAGCGTGCAGGTCACCGAGGCGGCCCCGGAGCGCGTCGTCGGCACCATGCCCGTCGAGGGCAACACCCAGCCCTACGGACTCCTGCACGGCGGCGCCTCCGCCGTCCTCGCCGAAACCCTCGGCTCCGTCGGCTCCATGCTGCACGGCGGCCCCACCAAAGCCGCCGTCGGCGTCGACCTCAACTGCACCCACCACCGCGGCGCCCGCTCCGGACTGGTCACCGGCGTCGCCACCCCCGTACACCGCGGCCGGTCCACCGCCACCTACGAAATCGTCATCACCGACGAGGACGGCAAGCGGGTCTGCACCGCCCGTCTGACCTGCATGCTGCGCGAGACGGACACCGACGCCTACCGCAGCTGACCCACCCCCGGCCGGCGCCTTGCCGCCCGCCGGAAACGGCCCCGCACCCGGCCCACGGGAGCGGGGCCGTACGCATTCCCGTAACCCTGCGTAACACGGACGCCATGCGCCACCGGCCGCACCGCCCATACCCCCCAAGGGACCCGGCGCCGTCGCGCCCACCGCATCCGCTATCCGGACGCCCGCACCGTCACCACACGCCTCATCCCCCCGTGGAAGTGCGAGTTCGTCCTCCGCACCGTGTTCGCCCTCCGGTGTAAGGACCATAACGGCATAACGCTCATCGAAGGTCATAACAAGAGCGTCACATCCTGGTCAGCGCCTCTGCCGGTCCGGCGAACACCGCTCTAGAGTCACCGCCAGTCACCGCGCCGCCGGGCGCGCTGCAAGCACGGACCCTGTGCGGCCCGTACAGCCCGGCGAGCGAAACGGCCATGCGACAGTCGTGGCCGCGCCAGGGAAAGGACTGATCGTGCGTCACCGTTCCTTGCTCATCCTCACCACCGCAGTCACCACCGGCGCCCTCGCACTCTCCGCGTGCGGCTCGCGCGGCGACGACACCAAGAGCGGCGAAGGAAAGTCCACGGTCGTCATCGGCCTCGACGCCCCCACCACCGGCGAGCTCTCCGCGCTGGGCCTGGGCATCCGCAACTCCGCCCAGCTCGCCATCGACAACGCCAACAAAGCCGGCGAGGTCAAGGGCGTCACCTTCAAACTCGAAGCCCTCGACGACAAGGCCCTGCCCAACGCCGGCCAGCAGAACGCCACCAAACTCGCCGGCGACAAGGACGTCCTCGGCATCGTCGGACCCCTCAACTCCGGCGTCGCCCAGTCCATGCAGCAGGTCTCCAAACAGAACAACCTCACGCTGATCTCCCCGGCGAACACCACTCCCGACCTGACCCAGGGCAAGGACTGGAAGCAGAACAAGCGCGTACGCCCCTTCCCCACCTACTTCCGCACCGCCACCACCGACGAAGTGCAAGGCGCCTTCGACGGCCAGTACGCGTGGGAGAAGATGAAGGTCAAGAAGGCCTACGTCATCGACGACCAGAAGACCTACGGCGTCGGCCTCGCCTCCTCCTTCAAGGACCAGTTCAGCAAGCTCGGCGGCAAGATCGTCGGCACCGAGCACGTCAGCCCCGACGACCGTGACTTCAAGGCCGTCGTCTCCAAGGTCAAGTCCGCCAAGCCCGACCTGGTCTTCTACGGCGGCGAATACCCGGCCTCCGGCCCGCTCAGCCAGCAGCTCAAGGACGGCGGCGTCACCGTCCCCCTCATGGGCGGCGACGGCATGTACAGCGGCGACTACATCAAGCTCAACAAGAAGGCAGCGGGCGACTACGCCTCCTCCGTCGGCAAGCCCGTCGAGGAACTCCCCTCCGCCAAGAAGTTCATCGCCGGCTACAAGGCAGCCGGCTTCAAGGAGTCCTACGAGGCCTACGGCGGCTCCACCTACGACTCGACCTGGGCCATCATCCAGGCCGTGAAGAAGGTCGTCGCGGACAACGACGGCAAGCTGCCCGACGACGCCCGCAAGAAGGTCGTCGACGCCATGAACAAGGTCACCTTCGACGGCGTCACCGGCCCCATCGCCTTCGACAAATACGGCGACACCACCAACACCATGATCACCGCATACCAGGTCGAAAAGGGTGCCTGGGCCTCCCGCTTCAGCGCCGAATTCAAGAAGTTCGACAAGAGCTGACCGACCGCACCACACCACCCCGGGCCGCGCCAGGACAGACGAACGACCCTGGCGCGGCCCGTGGCACACCGGGGCACCCCGGACTCTCCCCCGCCCCGCCCGGCCCGGATCCCCCGCTCCCGCCCGGGACGGCCCCCTCTACTCCCCTCCGGCCCGGACCCCTCACACCCACCGGCCCGGATCCCTCACACCCACGCAACGGAGGCCCTGCGGTGAGCGAACTCCCGCAGCAGCTGGCCAACGGACTCATCCTCGGCGCGATGTACGGACTCATCGCGATCGGCTACACGATGGTCTACGGAATTGTCCAGCTCATCAACTTCGCCCACGGCGAGATATTCATGGTCGGCGGCTTCGGAGCGCTCAGCGTCTTCCTCGCTCTGCCCGCCGGCACCTCACTCGCCCTCGCCCTGCCGG
This sequence comes from Streptomyces sp. MCA2, assembly GCF_023544705.1. Taxonomy (NCBI): domain Bacteria; kingdom Bacillati; phylum Actinomycetota; class Actinomycetes; order Kitasatosporales; family Streptomycetaceae; genus Streptomyces; species Streptomyces sp. MCA2. Next base: position 8,314 of record NZ_JAMJFM010000082.1, on the reverse strand, counting down.
TCATGCTCCTCGGCGGCATCGCCGTATCCGTCCTCGTCGGCATAGCAGCCGAACGATTCGCCTACCGACCGCTGCGCGGCGCCCCCCGCCTCGCCCCCCTCATCACCGCCATCGGCCTGTCCATCGCCCTCCAGCAGGCCATCTGGAAGTGGTACCCCGACGGCAAACAGGCCCGCGTCTTCCCTCAGTTCAAGGGCCACGCCTTCGACATCCTGGGCGCCACCGTCCAACGCGGCGACCTCTTCGTCCTCATCGCCGCCCCCGCCTGCATGATCGCCCTAGGCTTCTTCGTCGCCAAAACCCGCAGCGGCCGCGCCATGCAGGCCACCGCCCAGGACCCCGACACCGCCAAGCTCATGGGCATCAACACCGACCGCATCATCGTCCTCGCCTTCGCCATCGGCGCCGCCTTCGCCGGCGTCGCCGCCGTCGCCTACGGCCTGCGCACCGGCGAGGTCCAGTTCCGCATGGGCTTCATCATGGGCCTCAAGGCCTTCACCGCGGCCGTGCTCGGCGGCATCGGCAACATCTACGGCGCCATGCTCGGCGGCGTCGTCCTCGGCATCGCCGAATCCCTCGCCACCGCCTACATCGAGGAAATACCCGGCATGGAGCAATTCGGCGGCGGAGCCTGGAAGGACGTCTGGGCGTTCGTCCTCCTCATCCTCGTACTCCTCTTGAGACCACAAGGCCTCCTGGGCGAACGCGTCGCGGATCGGGCGTGATACCGATGACCACGAAAACCACCACCACCCCGGCCCGCGGCCTGATCCCGCTCCCCGAGCGCACCGCCCGCCTCCTCACCGCCGCAGGCGCCCTCGCCACCGCCGCCACCACCGGCCTCGCCTGGACCTGGAGCAGCGACTTCCCCGGCGACCTCACCTACTACTTCTCCCCCGCCGGGCTCCAGCTCGTCACCCTCGTCGGCGGCCTCCTCACCCTGCTCTTCGCCCTCGCGGCCCTCGGCATACGAGGCCTGCAATGGCTCACCCCCGCAGGGCGCAACGCCCCCACCCTCCTCGCGGCCCTCGCCACCTTCGCCGCCACCTGGTTCACGCTCATCGCCATCGCCGTCCACCTCAACGGCCTGATCAACCTCGAACCGGGCGGCGCCGTCGCGGCCGTCACCTCCCTGCTCACCCTCGCCGGCGCCCTCGCACTGCCCCCCGACCAGGCCGCCGACCAGCCACCCACGGGCCCCTGGCAGCGCTTCACCGCCACCCTCGCCGCCAGCCCCCTACGGCGCCGCACCCGCGAACTCCCGTCCTGGGCCGAGATCCTGATCATCGCCGCCGCCTTCGCCGCCGGGCTCCTCGCCTTCACCTACGGCATCGACACCGACGACGGCGCCCCCTTCGTCGGCTACCTGATCTTCATGGTGCTGGCCCTCCCCGCCCTCAACCGGGCCGGACTCATCGCGCGCCTGACCGCACTCACCCACACCCACCGCGGCGTGGCCCTCGGCGCGGCCTTCATCGCCGCCGCCTGCTTCCCCTTCACCCAGGACACCGACCAGTACACGATCATCGGGGCCAACATCCTGATCTTCGCGACCGTCGCCCTGGGCCTCAACGTCGTCGTCGGCCTCGCCGGCCTCCTCGACCTCGGATACGTCGCCTTCCTCGGCGTCGGCGCCTACGCCGCCGCCCTCGTCTCCGGCTCCCCCGAATCCGCCCTCGGCTTCCACTTCCCCTTCTGGGCGGCCCTCCTCACCGGCGCCGCCGCCTCCCTCGTCTTCGGCGTCCTCATCGGCGCCCCCACCCTCCGCCTACGCGGCGACTACCTCGCCATCGTCACCCTCGGCTTCGGTGAGATCTTCCGCATCGCCATGCTCAACCTCAACGGCACCACCGGCCCCGACGTCACCAACGGCGCCATGGGCATCCCCAACATCCCCAACCTCGAAATCTTCGGCTTCAACTTCGGCGAACCCCACGACATCCTCGGCATCCCCGTCGCCACCTACGGCAACTACTACCTGCTGATGATCCTCGTGACCGCCTTCGTCGTCCTCGTCTTCCGACGCGCCGCCGCCTCCCGCATCGGCCGCGCCTGGATCGCCATCCGCGAAGACGAAACCGCCGCCATCGCCATGGGCATCAACAGCTTCCGCCTCCGCCTCCTGGCCTTCGCCCTCGGCGCATCCCTCGCCGGACTCGCCGGCACCGTCCACGCCCACGTCGTCACCACGGCCACCCCCGAACAATTCCAGTTCGCCGGCCCCCAGCCCCCCAACTCCGCCTTCCTCCTCGCCGCCGTCATCCTCGGCGGCATGGGAACCCTCAGCGGCCCCCTCGTCGGCGCCGCCCTCCTCTTCCTCATCCCCGCCAAACTCGACTTCCTCCAGGACTACCAACTCCTCCTCTTCGGCATCGCCCTCGTCCTCCTCATGCGCTTCCGCCCCGAAGGGCTCATCCCCGACCGCAGGAAGCAGCTCGAATTCCACGAAACCGGCCAACTCGACGTACCCGACCAGCGCCTCCCCGACGCAGACGCCACCCTCGGCGCCACCCAGGCAAAGGCGTGACGACCATGACCACAACACCCAGCCTCGCACCCGCCACTGACACCGACACCGTCCTGCGAGCCGACGGCGTCACCATGCGCTTCGGCGGACTCACCGCCGTCCGCGGCGTCAGCCTCACCGTCGGCACCGGCGAAATCGTCGGCCTCATCGGCCCCAACGGCGCCGGCAAAACCACCTTCTTCAACTGCCTCACCGGCCTGTACGTGCCCACCGAAGGCACCGTCAGCTACCGAGGCACCCGCCTCTCCCGCAAACCCCACCTCGTCACCCAAGCCGGCGTCGCCCGCACCTTCCAGAACATCCGCCTCTTCGCCAACATGACCGTCCTCGAAAACGTCCTCGTCGGACGGCACACCCGCACCAAAGAAGGACTCTGGTCCGCACTGCTCCGAGGCCCCGGCTTCAAAAAAGCCGAACTCGGCAGCGAACAACGCGCCATGGAACTCCTCGAATTCACCGGCCTCGCCCACAAACGCGACCACCTCGCCCGCAACCTCCCCTACGGCGAACAACGCAAGCTCGAAATCGCCCGCGCCCTCGCCAGCGAACCCGGCCTGCTGCTCCTGGACGAACCCACCGCCGGCATGAACCCCCAGGAAACCCGCGCCACCCAGGACCTCGTCCTCGCCATCCGCGCACAGGGCATCGCCGTCCTCGTCATCGAGCACGACATGCGCTTCATCTTCAACATGTGCGACCGCGTCGCCGTCCTCGTCCAAGGACAGAAACTCGTCGAAGGCACCTCGGAGGTCGTCCAGGCCGACGAACGCGTCATCGCCGCCTACCTCGGCACCCCGGTCGACGGCATACCGGCCCCGGACGACACCACGGACCCGGCAACCCCGACGGACACGGCGAACTCGACGGACACCGCAACCCCCACGGACCCGGCCCCCACACCAAAAGCAGCCACCACCCCCGACGCGGCAGGAGAACCCGACACCACAGACGGGGCCGCTCCGCCGGACCAACCGGCCCAGGGACAGACCGGAGACACCCCATGACCGCACTGCTCGAAGTCGAGGACCTACGCGTCGCCTACGGCAAGATCGAAGCCGTCAAAGGCATCTCGTTCTCCGTCGAAGCCGGCCAGGCCGTCACCCTCATCGGCACCAACGGCGCCGGCAAAACCACCACCCTGCGCACCCTCTCCGGCCTCCTCAAACCCCTCGCCGGCAAGATCACCTTCGACGGCGAACCCCTCAACGGCGTCCCCGCCCACAAAATCGTCGAACGCGGCCTCGCCCACTCCCCCGAAGGCCGCCGCCTCTTCCCCCGCCTCACCATCGCCGAAAACCTCAAACTCGGCGCCTTCCTCCGCAAAGACGCCGACGGCATCGAAAAAGACATCCAACGCGTCTACGAACTCTTCCCCATCCTCGGCGAACGCAGCAAACAAGCCTCCGGCACCCTCTCCGGCGGCGAACAACAAATGCTCGCCATGGGCCGCGCCCTCATGTCCCGCCCCAAACTCCTCATGCTCGACGAGCCCTCCATGGGCCTCTCCCCGATCATGATGCAGAAGATCATGGAAACCATCCGCGAACTCCGCTCCCAAGGCACCACCATCCTCCTCGTCGAACAGAACGCCCAAGCCGCGCTCTCCCTCGCCGACCAAGGACACGTCATGGAAATCGGCCGCATCGTCCTCTCCGGCACCGGCCCCTCCCTCCTCCACGACGAATCCGTCCGCAAGGCCTACCTCGGCGAGGACTGACCCGCACCCGCACCCGCACCAACGCGAGCGGCCCCGCACCGACGAAGATCGGTACGGGGCCGCTCGCACACTCAGGACGAGCCCGGCTGCTCCCGGGCTACTGGTCCTTCTGCTGCTTCTTCTCCTCGGCGTCCTCGATGACCGCCTCGGCAACCTGCTGCATCGACAGCCGACGGTCCATCGACGTCTTCTGGATCCACCGGAACGCAGCCGGCTCCGTCAGCCCGTACTGCGTCTGGAGAATGCTCTTCGCCCGGTCCACCAGCTTCCGGGTCTCCAGCCGCTGCGTGAGATCCGCGACCTCCTGCTCCAGCGTCCTCAGCTCGGTGAACCGGCTCACCGCCATCTCGATCGCCGGAACCACATCGGTCTTCGAGAACGGCTTCACCAGATACGCCATCGCACCCGCGTCCCGCGCCCGCTCCACCAGCTCACGCTGCGAGAACGCGGTCAGCATCAGCACCGGCGCGATGCTCTCCTCGGCGATCTTCTCGGCCGCCGAGATGCCGTCCAGCACCGGCATCTTCACATCCAGGATCACCAGATCGGGACGGTGCTCCCGGGCCAGCTCCACGGCGGTCTGCCCGTCCCCGGCCTCGCCGACGACGGTGTAGCCCTCTTCCTCCAGCATCTCTTTGAGGTCGAGACGGATGAGGGCCTCGTCCTCGGCGATCACGACGCGCGTGGTCAGCGGCGGGACGTGCGACTGATCGTCATCGGCGGCGGGCTGCTCGGGCTCGGCGGCGCTCACGGGACTCCTCATTCAGGCAGGTGGTGCCATTGCAGCCTACCTAGAGGCGGCCATAGTGATGCACACGGTAGGGTGTCTCTCGCAACCGGCCCGGTTGGTGGAACTGGTCAGACACGCGGCTCTCAAACAGCCGTGCCCTTGGGCATGTGGGTTCGAATCCCACACCGGGCACCCTTGAACAAGCAGAACTCCACCTTCGCGTGGATCGCACGCATTTTCGCCCTGCCCTCATGAAGCGTCACGCACAGTGATGTCATGAACTTCCACGGCACGGATGCGCGCCACAAGGCAATCGCCCAGCTCCGCGCGGGGGCAAGGAACGCGGACGTGGCCCGCGCGTTGGATCTCCCCCTCGGCACCGTCAGCTATTGGCTGCACATGGACCGCGCGCGACGCGGAGAGTGCCCAGGTGCCCACAACCCGAAATGCCCGCGGTGCGACGGACGCGAACTCGATACCGCGGCGTACGCCTACCTCTTGGCCCTCTACCTCGGCGACGGCCACATCATCCAGTATTCGGCGCACCGCGTGCCAAGTCTCATGATCGCGTGCGGTGACGACTGGCCGGGCCTCATGGACGCCTGCGAGGCCGCTATGCGGGCGGTCTTCCCCGACAACTCCGTGTGCCGGGTGCGCAAGACCGGCTGCCACAACGTAAAGGTCTACTCGAAGCACTTATGGTGCATGTTCCCGCAGCACGGGCCCGGCAAGAAGCACGAGCGGCTGATCATGCTCGAACCCTGGCAGCAGCGGATCGTGGACGAGCACCCGTGGGACTTCATCCGAGGGCTGATCCACTCCGACGGCTGCCGGATCACCAACTGGACGACGCGCATGGTCGGCGGTGAGCGCAAACGCTACGAGTATCCGCGGTACTTCTTCTCCAACAAGTCCGATGACATCCGGCGGCTCTTCTCGGACACCCTCACCAAAGTCGGCGTCCAGTGGACCGTCCTGGCCCGCGGCAGCGACCCGTTCAACATCTCCGTGGCCCGCAAAGCCTCCGTCGCCCTCATGGACCGACACATCGGGCCGAAGTACTGACAGGGACGGCAGTCAGGTACCTCGGCCCAGCGGAATCGCGGTGCGGGTGGGGCTACTTCGGGGAGTCGTCCTCGCCGATGTGGTGGACGCGGACGAGGTTGGTGGAGCCGGGGACGCCGGGCGGGGAGCCGGCGGTGATGATGACGACGTCGCCCTTCTGACAGCGGCCGATCTTGAGGAGCTGCTCGTCGACCTGGGCGACCATCTCGTCGGTGGAGTTGACGGTCGGGCCGAGGAAGGTTTCCACGCCCCAGCTGACGTTGAGCTGGGAGCGGGTGGCCGGGTCGGGGGTGAAGGCCAGGAGCGGGATGGGCGACCGGTAGCGGGAGAGGCGGCGGACGGTGTCGCCGGACTGGGTGAAGGCGACGAGGAATTTGGCGCCGAGGAAGTCGCCCATGTCGGCGGCGGCGCGGGCGACGGCGCCGCCCTGGGTGCGGGGCTTGTTGGCCTCGGTGAGCGGCGGGAGGCCCTTGGCGAGGAGGTCTTCCTCGGCGGCCTCGACGATGCGGCTCATGGTCTTGACGGTCTCGGTGGGGTATTTGCCGACGCTGGTTTCGCCGGAGAGCATGACGGCGTCGGTGCCGTCGATGACGGCGTTGGCGACGTCGGAGGCTTCGGCGCGGGTGGGGCGGGAGTTGTCGATCATCGAGTCGAGCATCTGGGTGGCGACGATGACCGGTTTGGCGTTGCGCTTGGCCAGTTTGATGGCGCGCTTTTGGACGATCGGGACGGTTTCGAGGGGCATTTCGACGCCGAGGTCGCCGCGGGCGACCATGATGCCGTCGAAGGCGGCGACGATGTCGTCGATGTTGTCGACGGCCTGGGGCTTTTCGACCTTGGCGATGACGGGGAGGAAACGGTCTTCTTCGCGCATGATGCGGTGGACGTCTTCGATGTCGCGGCCGCTGCGGACGAAGGAGAGGGCGATGATGTCGGCGCCGTAGCGCAGGGCCCAGCGGAGGTCGTCCTGGTCCTTTTCGGAGAGGGCGGGGACGGAGACGGCGACGCCGGGGAGGTTGAGGCCTTTGTGGTCGGAGACCATGCCGCCTTCGATGACCTTGGTGTGGACGCGGGGTCCGTCGACGCCGGTGACTTCGAGGGTGACTTTTCCGTCGTCGACGAGGATGCGTTCGCCGGTGGTGACGTCGGCGGCGAGGCCGTTGTAGGTGGTGCCGCAGATCTGGCGGTCGCCTTCTACTGCGGGTTCCACGGTGATGGTGAACTCGTCGTCGCGTTCGAGAAGTACAGGACCTTCGCGGAATCGGCCGAGTCGGATCTTCGGGCCTTGAAGGTCGGCGAGGATGCCGACGCTGCGGCGGGTTTCTTCGGATGCTTTGCGGACCCGGTCGAATCGTGCCTCGTGGTCGGCGTAGGTGCCGTGGCTGAGGTTGAAGCGGGCAAGGTCCATTCCGGCGTCGACGAGGGCTTTGATCTGCTCGTACGAGTCGGTGGCGGGTCCCAGTGTGCAGACAATCTTTGCTCGGCGCATGTTTCGACTCTATGACTTACCGGGCGGTAGGGAAGTGTAAGAAAGTGACTGCTCAACGAGCGCTTGATGAAAGGCTGTTGACAAGTAATGGAATGCGCGCGGAGGCGCTCTGATGAGCGGAATGTCATCCTTGCGCGTGGTGGTCTCAGAGTGCGGGACGGGTCATCGTAAAGCGTGCGTTGACATTGGCGTGGACGGCTTGGCGTTGGGGTTCGAGATCTAGGGCGGGGGCGGATTCCTGGACGGGGGCGCCGCCGTATCCGCGGTGGGAGCCCATGGGGGCCTGAAGTGGGACGGGGGCGGCATTTTCGGCGCCGAGGTCGGCGATTTCGAGCAGGGCGTCGAGGCGGGCGCCGAGGGCTTCGGCGTATTCGCGGGCGCGCTGGACGGCTTCGCGGACGGCTTGGGTGCGGGCATTGCGGTGGGCGGGTGAGTCGGGGCGCAGGGCCCACCAGGGGCCGTCGACGCGGGTGAGGTCGAGGTCGGCGAGGCGGGTGGTGAGTTCGCCGAGGGTGGTGAAGTCGTTGAGGGTGGCGGTGTGGGTGACGCGTCCGTGGTAGGCGCGGATGCGTTCGTGGCGGCCTCTTTCGGTGAGCTGGGGGGTGAGGCTGAAGGTGCCGGTTTCGAGTTTTTCGAGGGCGTCGCCGTAGCTCTTGATGAGGGTGAGGGCTTGTTCGTTGCGGCGGGTGAGGTCGGTGAGGGCGGCAGTGCGGTCGGTGCCGCGGGCGCTGACGGTGACGGCGATGCGGGCGATTTCGGGGTCGACTTCGAGGCGGGCTTCGCCGC
>NZ_JAMJFM010000081.1:0-31705 GCF_023544705.1 Streptomyces sp. MCA2 | reverse complement strand
GGTTCGGCGCCCCTGGGTTGTTTCCCCGCCGCCCACCCCGGTGTTGTTGTTTCCCCGCCGCCCACCCCCCTTCGGGGGGTGGGCGGGTGTGGTGGGCAGGAACCGCACGTGTGGTGGGGCCCGGAAGCGATGGACCCCCAGGCGCGTTGGGCGAGCCCACCGGGCCCGGCCGGTGTCCTACGGCAGGGCCCGGTCAAGCCGAGTGGGGCAGATGCTCCGGTCGTACGGGGCCGGTGAACGGGCGGCCCTGGGCGTAGCGTTCGAGTTCGTTGAGGGCGTGGTCGGCGAGGCGGTGGAGTTCGGTGCCCAGCGACCCCGCCACGTGGGGCGTCAGCAGGACGTTCGGCAGCTCGTACAACGGCGAACCGGCGGGCGGGAGTTCGGGCTCGGTGACGTCGAGGATGGCGTGCAGGCGGCCGGTGACCAGCTCGGGGAGCAGGGCCGTCTCGTCGACCAGGGAGCCGCGGGCAGTGTTGATCAGGGTCGCGCCGTCGGGCAGCAGGGCCAGTTCGCGGCGGCCGAGCAGATGGCGGGTGGCGGGCAGCTGCGGGGCGTGCACGGTGACGACGTCGCTGTCGACGCAGAGGGCGTCGAGGGGGACCGGGCGCACACCGAGCCGGGCGGCGTCGGCGTCGGTCACATACGGGTCGTGCAGCAGGACGCGCAGGTCGAACGGGCGCAGCAGCTCGATGACGCGGCGGCCGATGCGGGAGGCGCCGATGACGCCGACGGTGCGGCGGTAGTTGCCGGCGTCGGCGAGTTCGTGGTGCCAGTCGTGACGCGCGCGCAGGCCGCGGTAGCGGTGGGCGGAGTGCAGCACGCGTTTGTTGGCGAAGAGGATCGCGGCGAGCGTGTATTCGGCGACCGGGAGCGCGTTGGCGTCGGCGGCCGAACTGACCGCGATACCGCGCTCCCAGCAGGCGTCGGTGAGGTGGTGTTTGACCGATCCGGCGGCGTGGACGACGGCGCGCAGCCGGGGGGCCGCGTCCAGCACCGGGCCGGTGAGCGGCGGGGCGCCCCAGCAGGTGAGGAGCACCTCGGCGTCGGCGAGCGCGGCGGCGACCTCGGGAGGGGGGTCGGTCAGGTCGTGGGCGACGAGGTGTGGGTCGGTACGGGCGAGGGCCGCGAGGCGGGTGTGGTGGCGGGCGTCGAGGAGGCGGTCGGCGATGCCGGGGCCCATCGACAGCAGCAACGTGGGCCGGGAAGGCGGCATTTCCGCAGGTCCAGGGGCATTGTCAGTGGTGGGGTGCATAGTGAGGAACGTGCTCCTTCGCGGTCGCCCGTCGTTGTTCGTCACTTGCCGCTGCCGGCCGTGAGACCGGCTTCGATCCCATTCTCCGTCCCTTCGACTGACCTGCTGCCGGCCTCGGTTGAAGGATCCGCCGCCCGGCCGCCACCCACCGCCTCAGGGGAAGCCATGACCGAGCCCCAGCCCCAGCCCCAACCCCAACCCGAGACCCCACCCGAACGTCACCGGCGCTTTCCACGCCACCCGCCCCACCACTCCTTATCCCTCCCCTTCCCCCTCCCGCCCGAGGACCGCCGCCGCAGCCCGTACACCGGCTGGACCCGCGCCCACTGGGAAGCGACGGCCGACGGGCTGCTGCACGCCACCGCCCGCTACGCCTCCCCGCACCACGGCCTGATCACCTTCCCCGGCGCCCGCCCCAGCTCCTCGGGCCCCCGCTCGGACGGCCTCGAAGGCTTCGCCCGTACGTTCCTGCTCGCCGCCCTCAGAGTCGCCGGCAGCCACGGCCACGACCCGCACGACCACCTCCCCCGCTACGCCGAAGGCCTGGCCGCGGGCACCCGAAAGCCCAGCGCGGCACGCGAGATGACGCCCGCCGACCCCGACTCCTGGCCCCGCATCGACACCATCCGCCAGGCCCGTGTCGAAGCCGCCTCGCTCGCCCTCGGCCTGCGCCTGACCCGCCCCTGGCTCTGGGACACCCTCGACGACGGCATCCGCGCCCGCGTCGTCGACTGGCTGCTGCCCGCCCTCGGCCCGTCCCCCGTCGACAACAACTGGTGGCTCTTCGGCCTCACCGTCGGCGGCTTCCTCCGCGACGCGGGCATCGAGACCGTACGTGCCCAGGCCGCCATCGACCGCGCGCTGACCCGTATCGAGGACTGGTACCGCGGCGACGGCTGGTACTCGGACGGCGACAACCGCGCATTCGACCACTACAACGCCTGGGCGATGCACTTCTACCCGGTATTGCACGCCCACCTCGCCGGCGACCGGACACTCCTGGCCGACTACGGCGCACGTCTGCACGCCCAACTGGACGGCTACACCCGCCTCTTCGACGCCAACGGTGCGCCGATGCCGTTCGGCCGCTCCCTCACCTACCGCTTCGCCGCCACCGCCGCCCCGTGGCTGGGCGCCCTCACCGGCCATACTCCGCTCACCCCCGGTGCCACCCGCCGCCTCGCCTCCGGGGCCCTGCGCCACTTCCTCGACCGCGGCGCCGTCACGGCCGACGGCCTGCTACCGCTCGGCTGGTACGGGCCGTACGCCCCGATGCTCCAGAGTTACTCGGGCCCGGCCTCGCCGTACTGGGCGGCCAAGGGCTTCCTCGGCCTCCTGCTCCCCGCCGACGACCCGGCCTGGACCGCCCCCGAGGCAGCCCTGCCCGCCGAAACCGCGGACGCCGCCCACCCCCTCGGCCCCACGGGGCTGCTGCTGCACTCCACCGCCTCCGACGGCCTGGTACGCCTCCACAACCACGGCAGCAACTCCACCCTCGCCGCCCCCGACCCCTACTACGCCCGCTTCGCCTACTCGACCCGTACGGGCCCGACAGCGCCCACCGCCGCGGACCAGTCCCTGCCCGACAACCACTTCGCCCTGCTCATCGACGGCCACCCCACCACCCGCGGCCCCGCCACCCCCCAGGCCTCCGGCCCCGGCCGGGCCTCTTCCCTCCACACACCCCGTCACGCCGACGGCAGCGAACTCCCCGGCATCCGGATCCTGTCCGTCACCCTCGTCCACGGCCGCGCCGAACTCCGCGCCCATCTGGTCACCGGCGCCGCCCCCGGCACCCGCGTACGCCAGACGGGCTGGGCCACCACATCCGACGGCCCCACCGCTCAACTCCACCCCGTCCACGGCTACGACACCCCGGCCCGCCGGACCCCGACGGGGAGCACCCTCATCGCCCCCGGCACCGGCACCGAAACCGCCGTCCTGGAAGGCACCCTCACCTCCGGCCCCCGGGGGACCCTCTTCGTGGCCCTGGCTTCCCTGACAGGGGACCCGGACCCCGCCCCCGTACACACCCTGGCGACCGCACACCTCACGGGCCACGACATCCATGTCACCTGGCAGGACGGCACAAGCGCTCACCTGGCCCTGCCTCACCCGGCCAGAGGAGGTGGCGGGCTGGAGGGGCTGGAGCGGCTCGACGGGCCGGAGGGGCTGGACGGGCCGGAGGAGCTGGACGGGTCGGCGCCGTGATGCGGCAGCCCTGCTCCCGGAGGCACCACCCGCCCCCCGCCCCTCCGCCCCGTGCAGAGGAAAGGACCCACCCCCCCACGTCACCGCCCCCGGCAACCCAGCAAGCAACGCCGCGTCAGCAAACAACACCCGCGTCCGCACGCAACGCCCGCGCCCACGTCCGCAAACAACGCACGCGCCCGCGCCCGCACGCAACCCCCGCGCCCACGTCCGCAAGCAACCCCCGCGCCCGCGTCCGCAAGCAACGCCGCGTCAGCGAGGCCCGTACTTACGGCCGGTACGCGACGTGAGACCCCCCAGCACTCCACGCGGTGCCAACTTCGCGGCGCCCATGAGTGCCTTGTACCGCGGGTCCGGAATGGAGAGCGACTTCCCCCGCGTCAGGTCCTTCATCGCGGCGTTCACCAGCTTGTCCGCATCCAGCCACATCCAGCCGGGGATGTTGTCCGTCCCCATGCCCGCCCGCTGGTGGAACTCGGTCCGCACGAACCCCGGGCACAGCGCCATCAGCCGCACTCCGCTGCCCGCCAGATCCCGCGCGGCACCCTGCGTGAACTGCACGACCCACGCCTTGCTCGCGCCATAGGTGCCGCGCGGCACGAACGCCGCCACCGACGCCACATTGACCACCGCGCCCCGCCGCCGGTCCCGCATCCCGCGCACCCCGGCCGTGGTCAGCCGCAGCACCGCCTCGCAGTGCACCTTCAGCATCGTCAGCTCGTCGGCCATCGAGACCTCGAGGTACTCGCCCTTGTTGCCGAAGCCGGCGTTGTTCACCAGCAGATCCACCGGGTGCTTGGTGTCCGAGAGCCGCGCCTCGACGGCCGCGATGCCCTCCTCGGTGGCCAGATCGGCGCTCAGCACCTCCGCCTCGATGCCGTGCCGGTCGTGCAACTCGGTGGCCTGCTCGTGCAGTCGCTTCTCGTCGCGCGCGACCAGCACCACGCTGTGGCCGTCGCTCGCGAGCCGCCGGGCGAACGCCGCCCCGATGCCCGCCGTCGCTCCCGTGATCAATGCAGTCGTCATACGGGCACGCTATCCGCCCGCGGGCGCGACGCCCGAGCCCCTCCCCCCGGCGGCGCGGCCGCCCGCGCACCCCGCGCGACACACCCTCCGGCAACCGGTTCCGAGGCTCAGCCGTCCGGGACCCAGAAGGCCACTGCCTACCCGGGCCGCCCGCCCGGCGCCCCTGAGCCACCCCACCCGTCCCCGCGGCTCAATCCCCCTCCTGCCCCGCATACTTCAGCGCCTTCCGCCGTGCCTCCTCCGGGAGCGCGCCGCCCGCCTCCAGCAGCCGCGGCAGCAGCTCCCGCCGGCTGGTCAGGGCCCGGAACATCAGCTCGATCGTCACCTCGTGATCCGGGCGGTGCACCACCTCGACGGCGTCCCCCGCGCGGATCTCGCCCGCCTCGATCACCCGGAGATACGCGCCGGGCACCGCAGCCTGGGTGAACCGCTTGAGCCAGCCGCTCTCGCCGAGCCACCCGTGGAAGGTGCGGCAGGGGATACGCGGTGAGGTGACCTCCAGCAGCAGCTGCGGGCCGACCCGCCAGCGTTCGCCGATGCGGGCGACGGTGACCTCGACGCCCGACGTGGTGAGGTTCTCGCCGAAGAAGCCGTTGGCCAGCTCGCGGCCCAGCTCCCGCTGCCAGTCGTCCAGGTCCTCGCGCGCGTAGGCGTAGACGGCCTGGTCGTCGCCGCCGTGATGGCGCAGATCGACCACCGCGTCACCGGCCAGCCCGCTGCCTCCGGTGCCCTTGGGGCCGGGGGCGGTGACTGACACGGGGCCGTCCACGGGCCGCTTGTCGATGCCCGTGCCGCCCTCGGCGTCGGTGAATTCGGACGGGATGGGCTGCCCCAGGTTCACGGTCAGCAGCTTCATTCGGCGCTCCGTTGCTCGATCGGCGTGACCCGCGGCAGGCACGTCGAGGCACCCCCGACGCCACACACCACGGATCTCGGTCCACGCTAGGGGGTGTCTCCCCGATCTCCGTGGGCCTGCGACGCTCCCCCAGCTAACGCTGGGAGGTGCCCCCAGGCACCGCACCTCGCCGCGTTGTCGGATCGTCCCCGTACGCCCAGTACGGGGACGATCCTCCGCCTTGCGATGCACGGCACCAGACGCCGCAGGCTGATCCACGGAGATCGGAGAGACCCCCCTAGCTAGTTCCCCAAAAGCATCGACCCAATTTTTCCCGATCAACCCAAGACCGGCTTATGCTCGAATCATGATCGAGGCCCGTCATCTCCGCGTGCTGCGCGCCGTCGCCAGGACGGGCTCGTTCTCCGCCGCCGCGCGTGAGCTGGGCTGCACCCAGCCGGCCGTCAGCCAGCAGATGAAGGCCCTGGAGCAGTCGGCCGGCACCCCGCTGCTGGTCCGTGCGGGCCGTGAGATGCGGCTGACCCAGGCGGGCGAGGCGCTCGTACGGCACGCCGTCGGCATCCTGGCCGGGCTCACCGCCGCCGAGGAGGAGATCGCGGCCATCGCGGGCCTGCGTGCGGGCCGGGTGCGGCTGGTGTCCTTTCCCTCCGGCAGCTCGACGCTGGTGCCGACCGCCCTGGCGAAGATGCGCGCCGCACACCCGGGGACCCGGGTCTCGCTGGTCGAGGCCGAGCCGCCGCGCTCGATCGAGATGCTGCGCAACGGCGACTGCGAGATCGCGTTGGCCTTCCGCTATCCGGAGGTGCGCGGCGCGGACCCGGCGGCCGGGGCCGAGTGGGACGACCTGGTGGCACGGCCGATCCTGGCGGACCGGCTGATCGGCCTGGTGCCGGACGGCCACCGGCTGGCGAAGGCGGGTACCGCCCGGTTCGCCGACCTGGCCGACGAGGCCTGGATCGCGGGCTGCCCCCGCTGCCGCAGGCATCTCGTCGAGGTCTGTGAGAGCGCCGGCTTCACCCCGCGCATCGACTTCGCGACGGATGACTACCCGGCCGTGATCGGCCTGGTCGGCGCGGGCCTGGGGGTCGCCGCGCTGCCGGAGCTCACCTTGGAGTCGGTACGCCCCAAGGGGGCCACGGCGATACGTATGGAGCCTGCCGTGCACCGCGAGATCGTCGCGCTCACGCTGCCGGACCTGGCACATGTCCCCGCCGTCGCGGCGACGCTCGACCGGCTGGCGGATGCCGCGGGGCGCTGAGGGGGCCGCGCACGTCCGCGCCCGCCCGTAGCCGCCGAACGGCACGTTCCGGCGGAAAACCCCTGGCCGTACGGTCCGCCGGACCCGTCGCACGGCCTGGTCGCACCGAACCCGTCCCTCACGGCAGCACTCTCCCGCCACAGCCCTGTCGGCGTGCGGCCATGCAGGAACGTTTCTTCAGGGGTGATGCGCTCCTGAAGTTCAGGCGCCGGGGACGCCCGTGGGACCGGTCATGGAGGACGCGGGGATCAGCCGGTGGCGGGCCCGTCCCATGAGTTCCTCGCGTTCGTCCTCCGTCAGGCCGCCCCACACCCCGTAGGGCTCACGGACGGCCAGCGCATGCGCCGCGCACTCGGCCCGTACCGGGCAGCGCATGCAGACCTCCTTCGCCGATGTCTCACGCGCGCTGCGGGCCGCTCCGCGCTCGCCCTCGGGATGGAAGAAGAGCGAGCTGTCCACACCGCGGCAGGCGGCGAGCAGCTGCCAGTCCCAGAGGTCTGCGTTCGGGCCCGGGAGGCGGGAGAAATCTGCCATTGCTTGTCCCCTCGAAGCGATGCTGATTCGGGCTCGGTGCTCACGACGGTACATCTACTGTCGAAGTAGATGTAAATATGACTCATTGCGAATCTAGTCATAGTCACCATGAAAATGGAAGAAAGAGAGCCAAATAGGGCATAGGGTGCACGCGCGGATGCCGGGCGCCCGATGAGTCGTCTGCGTATCCGGCTCCTCACGGAGCGTGTTGAACTCGGTCGCCGAAGCCGTAACTCTTTCGGGTGACCGTCGTTGAGAGTGCGGAGGCGATTGGCAGAGGTAGTCGTCGGGCAGATGTCCGAGGCCGCCAATCGCACAGGTGACGATACGTACCAGCCTGGAGGCTCAAGGTGACGCGCATCAGCTGCGGAGGGCGGTCATGACATCCGTCCTCGTCTGCGACGACTCCCCGCTTGCCCGAGAGGCGCTCCGTCGGGCGGTTGCGACCGTGCCCGGCGTCGAGCGTGTGACGACCGCGGCCAACGGCGAGGAAGTCCTCCGCCGCTGGGGTGCCGATCGTTCGGATCTGATTTTGATGGACGTACGGATGCCCGGTCTCGGCGGTGTCGAGACCGTGCGCCGGTTGCTGTCCGCCGACCCGGGCGCCCGGATCATCATGCTCACGGTGGCCGAGGACCTGGACGGTGTCGCGCTCGCGGTCGCCGCCGGCGCCCGCGGCTATCTGCACAAGGACGCCTCGCGCGCCGAACTGCGGGCGACGGTGACCCAGGCGCTCGCCGATCCGACGTGGCGGCTCGCCCCGCGCCGGCTGCGGTCCGCCGAGATGGGTGCCGCGCCGACGCTGACCGCGCGCGAGATCCAAGTACTGGAGGGCATGAGTCACGGCCGTTCGAACGCCGAGATCGGCCGTGAGCTGTTCCTGTCGGAGGACACGGTCAAGACCCACGCCCGGCGCCTTTTCAAGAAACTCGGCGCCTCCGACCGGGCGCATGCGGTGGCCCTGGGCTTCCGCTGGGGACTGGTCCGCTAAGGCGTTGTGACGTGCAGCGATGCGGGGGAGTGAAGATCCCCGCCCGCCCTGCGGCGGGCGGGGCGGCAGGGTGCCCCGCAAGCCGCCGCGTTCGTCGGCGGTCCGTTTCACCGCGCGGTGCCGCATCCTTGAGGTATGGAGTTCCTCGGGGACGGGTCGGTCGGGCACGAGGGGAGGGCGCAGGACATGACAGCCGGCGCACCTGCCGCGCATAACGCTTCAGTGCACAAGTACGGACCTGATGCCGCGGATCGAGCGGCACCAAGGCACCATGGTCCGATGCGTGATGACGGGAAGCAGGAAATCGGCGCTCTCGTCGCACGAGCCGTCGAGGGGGACCAGCGGGCCACGCACGATCTGCTGGCCCATGTGCACCCCCTCGCCCTGCGCTACTGCCGCACCCGGCTGTCGAGGCTGCCGGGTGACGCGCGGCACTTCGTCGAGGATCTGGCGCAGGAGGTGTGTGTCGCGGTGCTGTGCGCGCTGCCGCGCTACCGCGACACCGGCAAGCCCTTCGAGGCGTTCGTCTTCGCGATCGCCGGCCACAAGGTCGCCGATCTTCAGCGGGCCGCGATGCGGCACGGCAGCACGGCCGTGCCGTCCGACGAGATGCCCGAGCAGCCGGACGACTCCCTCGGCCCCGAGGAGCGGGCGCTGCTGAGCAGCGACGCCGAGTGGGCCAAGAAGCTGCTGGCGAATCTTCCGGAGAACCAGCGTGAGCTGGTCCTGCTGCGGGTCGCCGTCGGGCTGACGGCCGAGGAGACCGGGCAGATGCTGGGGATGTCGCCCGGTGCGGTGCGGGTCGCCCAGCACCGTGCGCTCAGCAGGCTGCGGGCGCTCGCGGAGCAGTAGCAGATCCGCACGATGGATGGCGGAATATCACCGTAGAAATACACAAGTGACGAGGCCCTCATCGCTCGTGGATTGGGACACTTCCTTAGGCCGTTAGCATGGGAGTCCGCGCTGAGGCAAGAGCATTGGGGAAGGTGTCATGAGTGACAACGTCGACGGTATGCCCGCCAAATTCGCCATGCTCGGGCTGACATACGACGACGTGCTGCTGCTGCCCGGTGCGTCGGAGGTGCTGCCCAACGCGGTGAGCACCGCGTCCCGGGTCTCGCGCAACGTCGCGGTGAACATCCCGCTGCTGTCCGCGGCGATGGACAAGGTCACCGAGGCGCGGATGGCCATCGCCATGGCGCGGCAGGGCGGCGCGGGCGTACTGCACCGCAACCTGTCCATCGAGGACCAGGCCAACCAGGTCGACCTGGTCAAGCGCTCCGAGTCCGGCATGGTCACCGACCCGATCACGGTCCGTCCCGGTGCCTCGCTCGCCGACGCCGATGCGCTGTGTGCCAAGTTCCGCATCAGCGGGGTGCCGGTCACCGACGCCGCGGGCAAGCTGCTGGGCATCGTGACCAACCGCGACATGGCCTTCGAGATGGACCGCAGCCGTCAGGTCCGCGAGGTCATGACGCCGATGCCGCTGGTCACCGGCAAGGTCGGCATCTCCGGCGAGGACGCCATCGAGCTGCTGCGCCGCCACAAGATCGAGAAGCTGCCGCTGGTCGACGACGCGGGCGTGCTCAAGGGCCTGATCACCGTCAAGGACTTCGTCAAGGCGGAGAAGTACCCGAACGCCGCCAAGGACGCCGAGGGCCGGCTGGTCGTCGGTGCGGCGGTGGGTGTCGGCGACGCGGCGTACGACCGGGCACAGGCGCTGGTCGAGGCCGGTGCCGACTTCCTCGTCATCGACAGCGCGCACGGCCACAGCCGCGGCATCCTCGACATGATCGCCAAGGTCAAGTCCAACATCAACGTCGATGTCGTCGGCGGCAATGTCGCGACCCGTGACGGCGCCCAGGCGCTGATCGACGCCGGTGCCGACGGCATCAAGGTCGGCGTGGGCCCCGGCTCCATCTGCACCACCCGCGTCGTCGCCGGTGTCGGCGTCCCGCAGGTCACCGCGATCTACGAGGCGGCGAAGGCCGCGAACGCCGCGGGTGTGCCGCTGATCGGTGACGGCGGCCTCCAGTTCTCCGGCGACATCGCCAAGGCCATCGCGGCCGGTGCGGACACGGTCATGCTGGGCTCGCTGCTGGCCGGCTGCGAGGAGTCGCCCGGCGAGATGGTCTTCATCAACGGCAAGCAGTTCAAGTCGTACCGCGGCATGGGTTCGCTCGGCGCGATGCAGTCCCGTGGCCAGGGCCGGTCCTTCTCCAAGGACCGCTACTTCCAGGACAACGTCCTCTCCGAGGACAAGCTGGTCCCCGAGGGCATCGAGGGCCAGGTGCCCTACCGCGGCCCCCTCTCCTCGGTCGCGCACCAGCTCGTCGGTGGTCTGCGCGCCTCCATGGGTTACGTCGGCTCCGCCGACATCCCCGAGCTCAAGGAGAAGGGCCACTTCGTCCGCATCACCTCCGCGGGCCTCAAGGAGAGCCACCCGCACGACATCCAGATGACGACCGAGGCGCCGAACTACTCGCGTCGCTGAGTGGGGCGCGGCTCCGGCCGGGGTCCGGGGGCCCCCGGGGCATGGGGCCGGATGACGACTGAGGCGCCGCACTACAGCCGGCGCTGAACCTGCGCGTACGGTTCGTGCCGTACGCCATGCGGAAGCCCGCGGCCGCACCCCGGCCGCGGGCTTCGCCATGTCGGGGATACTGGGACAGCAGACGTAGAGGGAAAGGCCACACACGTGACTGAGATCGAGATCGGGCGCGGCAAGCGCGGCCGCCGGGCATACGCATTCGACGACATCGCCGTCGTACCCAGTCGCCGCACCCGCGACCCGAAGGAGGTCTCGATCGCCTGGCAGATCGACGCCTACCGCTTCGAGCTGCCGTTCCTGGCCGCTCCCATGGACTCGGTGGTCTCGCCGCAGACCGCGATCCGCATCGGTGAGCTGGGCGGCCTGGGCGTCCTCAACCTGGAAGGCCTCTGGACCCGTTACGAGGACCCGGAGCCGCTGCTCGCCGAGATCGCGGAGCTGGACGGCGCCGCCGCCACCAAGCGGCTCCAGGAGATCTACGCCGCGCCGATCAAGGAAGAGCTGATCGGGCAGCGGATCAAGGAGGTGCGGGACGCCGGTGTCGTCACCGCCGCCGCGCTGTCGCCGCAGCGTACGGCGCAGTTCTCCAAGGCCGTCGTGGACGCGGGCGTGGACATCTTCGTGATCCGCGGGACGACGGTCTCCGCCGAGCACGTCTCCTCCGCGGCTGAGCCGCTGAACCTCAAGCAGTTCATCTACGAGCTGGACGTCCCGGTCATCGTCGGCGGCTGCGCCACGTACACCGCGGCGCTGCACCTGATGCGTACGGGCGCGGCCGGTGTGCTGGTCGGCTTCGGCGGCGGCGCCGCGCACACCACGCGTAACGTCCTCGGCATCCAGGTCCCGATGGCGACCGCGGTCGCCGATGTCGCGGCCGCGCGCCGCGACTACATGGACGAGTCCGGCGGCCGCTACGTCCACGTCATCGCCGACGGCGGTGTGGGGTGGTCCGGCGACCTCCCGAAGGCGATCGCCTGCGGCGCCGACGCCGTGATGATGGGCTCCCCGCTGGCCCGCGCCACGGACGCGCCGGGCCGCGGCCACCACTGGGGCATGGAAGCAGTGCACGAGGACGTGCCGCGGGGCAAGCGGATGGACCTCGGGGCGGTCGGCACGACGGAGGAGGTGCTGCTGGGGCCGTCCACGGTTCCTGACGGCTCCATGAACTTCTTCGGCGCGCTGCGCCGGGCGATGGCGACGACCGGCTACTCGGAGCTGAAGGAGTTCCAGCGGGTCGAGGTGACGGTGTCGCCGTCGCAGCACGACGTCCGCTGACGCGGCGTTTCCCACGTTGCCGGGTGAGCCCCTCGTACCTCGTCTGTTGTTCTTTTCCCGCCTTCGGCGGGGGCGGGGTTGGCTGTGTGGGGTGGGGCCCCGGTGGCGTCCGTGGTGACGGTGGCGGGGGCTCCGGGGTGTGTTGCCGGACTGCTTCGCTTTACGTCCGGCAACACACCCCTCCACCCCCGCCCCCTCCCGTGAGCTGAGGGGCTCCACCCCGGTGGGGGAGCAGGAGAAAACCAAAGACCGGAAGCTCGGCCAGGCCATCCCACGGCGCGGCCGAGCTTCTGGTCTTTCAGAACATCCCCCACCGGGCGGCGGCCGCCATCCCGAGCGGGAGGGGGTGGGCCGGAGGCCCGCCACCGGCACCACCACGAACAGCAAGCGGCCCCCGCCCAAACCCCATCCCCCGCCGGAGGCGAGACGCGGCCCCGCCCAACCCCCACCCGCCGAAGGCGGAAACAGGCATGGCGCCGCAGCCGAAAACGTGGGATTACAACCGGTGCGCCGCACCGGTAGGCGTCGCGCCCCTCGTGTCCAGCAGCAACTGCGCTTTCACCGACAGCCCTTGCAGGTCGTACGTGCGGTGTGCCTGGAGCAGCACCGTCAGATCCGCCGCGGCGGCGGCCTCGTAGAGGGAGTCGGCCCGTGGGACCGGCCGACCCAGGACGTTCCACTGGGGGACGTACGGGTCGTGGTAGGTGAGGTGGGCGCCCAGCTCCATCAGGCGGGAGGCGATCTCGCGGGACGGGGAGCCCGCCTGGTCGCCGATGTCCGGCTTGTAGGTGACGCCGAGCAGCAGGATGCGGGCGCCGCGGGCGGACTTGCCGTGTTCGTTGAGGAGGGTGGCGCAGCGCTGGATGACGTAGCGCGGCATACGGCCGTTCACCTCCTGGGCGAGTTCCACCATGCGCAGCGGGTGGCCGAGGGAACGGCCTTTGTAGGAGAGGTAGTTGGGGTCGATGGGGGCGGCGTGGCCGCCCACTCCGGGGCCGGGGCGGAAGGACTGGAAGCCGAACGGTTTGGTTTCGGCGCAGCGGATGACGTCCCACAGGTCGACGCCGATGTCATGGCAGAAGACCGCCATCTCGTTCATCAGGGCGATGTTGATGTGGCGGTAGTTGGTCTCCAGGAGCTTGGCGGTCTCGGCCTCGCGGGGGCCCCGGGCGCGTACGACCTTGTCGGTGAGGCGGCTGTAGAAGGCGGCGGCGGCCTCCGTGCAGGCGGGGGTGAGGCCGCCGATGACCTTGGGGGTGTTGGCGTAGCGGTGGGTGCGGTTGCCGGGGTCGTGGCGGCCGGGGGAGCAGGCGAGGTGGAAGTCGCGGCCGGCGGTGAGGCCCGAGCCCTCCTCCAGGAGCGGGCGCAGGAATTCCTCGGTGGTGCCCGGGTAGGCGGTGGATTCGAGGATCACCGTGGTGTGCGGGCGCAGCTGTGCGGCCAGTGTGCGGGCGGCGTCGGCGAGGGCGGTGAGGTCCAGTGCGCGGTCCTCGCCGAGCGGTGTGGGCGGGCAGAGGACCGCGGTACGGACCCGGCCGAGGGTGGTGGGGTCGGTGGTGGTGCGGAAGCCGGCGGAGAGCAGGCGGCGGAGTTCGGTGGCGGTCAGCGGCCCGTCGGCGCCGGAGAGGGCGGCGATGTGCGGGTCGGGGTCGTAGCCGATGGTGCCGATACCGGCGGTGGTGGCGGCCTGGGCGAGGGGGAGGCCGAGGTGACCGAGTCCGATGACGGCGAGGTCTGCGGGCATGCTGCGGCCGTCCTTCCCGAGCGACTGCGAATGACGTGTGCGCACGACGTATGCGGATGGCGCATAAATACACTAAGCGGATATTTGACACAGAATAGGGATTGATGGATCAAGGCGGCGGGGTGTTGCCGTCGTGAGCGAAGGGTGGATACCGGCACGCAGCGCGGACAGAATCGACGGACGGCGGGTGTGGCGCCGATCACAGCGGGAGGCAGCGGTGAAGATAGCGATACTGGGACCGGCGCAGCGGGCCGAGGCGCTCGCCCGAATGGCGGAGCGAGAGCTGGACATTCTCGTGGTCGGCGGCGGAGTCGTCGGCGCGGGGACAGCCCTGGACGCGGCGACCCGCGGTCTGGCCACCGGGCTGGTGGAGGCGCGCGACTGGGCCTCGGGCACGTCCAGCCGGTCGAGCAAGCTCATCCACGGCGGTCTGCGGTATCTGGAGATGCTGGACTTCGCGCTGGTCAGAGAGGCGCTGAAGGAGCGTGGGCTGCTGCTGGAGCGGCTGGCGCCGCATCTGGTCAAGCCGGTGCCCTTTCTGTATCCGTTGCAGCACAAGGGCTGGGAGCGCTGGTACGCGGGCTCGGGTGTGGCGCTGTACGACGCGATGTCCGTCTCGTCGGGGCACGGGCGCGGGCTGCCCCTGCACCGGCATCTGTCGCACAAGCGGGCCCTGCGGGTGGCCCCCTGCCTGAAGCCGGATGCGCTGGTCGGCGCGCTTCAGTACTACGACGCGCAGATGGACGACGCGCGCTATGTGGCGACGATGGTGCGGACCGCGGCCGCCTACGGGGCGCAGGTCGCCAACCGCGCGCGGGTGGTGGGTTTTCTGCGCGAGGGCGAGCGGGTGGTCGGCGCGCGGGTGCAGGACGTCGAGGGCGGCGGCGAGTACGAGATCCGGGCGCAGCAGATCGTCAATGCCACCGGGGTGTGGACGGATGACACCCAGGCGCTGATCGGCGAGCGCGGGCAGTTCCATGTCCGTGCGTCGAAGGGGATTCACCTGGTGGTCCCCAAGGACCGGATCCATTCGACGACCGGGCTGATCCTGCGGACGGAGAAGAGCGTTCTGTTCGTCATCCCGTGGGGGCGGCACTGGGTAGTGGGGACGACGGATACGGAGTGGAATCTGGACAAGGCGCATCCGGCGGCCTCCAGCGCGGATATCGACTATCTGCTGGAGCATGTGAACGAGGTGCTGGCGACTCCGCTGACCAGGGACGATGTGGAGGGCGTGTACGCGGGACTGCGTCCGCTGCTGGCCGGGGAGTCGGATGCCACCAGCAAGCTGTCCCGGGAGCACACCGTCGCGCACCCGGTGCCGGGGCTGGTCGTGGTCGCGGGCGGCAAGTACACGACGTACCGGGTGATGGCGAAGGACGCGGTGGACGAGGCGGTGCACGCCCTCGACCAGCGGGTCGCGGAGAGCGTCACCGAGGACATTCCGCTAGTCGGGGCCGAGGGCTACAAGGCGCTGTGGAACGCGCGGGCCCGGATCGCGGCGCGCACCGGGCTGCATGTGGCGCGCATCGAGCATCTGTTGAACCGGTACGGCTCGCTGGCCGAGGAGCTGCTGGAGCTGGTGGTGGCCGATCCTTCACTGGGCGAACCGCTGGCGGCCGCGGACGACTATCTGCGGGCCGAGGCGGTCTACGCCTGCACACACGAGGGCGCCCGCCATCTCGACGACGTACTGACCCGGCGCACCCGCATCTCCATCGAGACCTTCGACCGGGGCACCCGCAGCGCCCGGGAGGTGGCCGAGCTGATCGCACCCGCGCTGGGCTGGGACAGCGACCAGATCGAGAAGGAGATCACGCACTACCAGAAGCGGGTCGAGGCGGAGCGCGAATCCCAGCGGCAGCCGGACGATCTGACGGCGGATGCGGCGCGGCTGGGGGCTCCGGACATCGTGCCGCTGTAGGCCCGTAGGCCCGTGGGCTGCACGCGCCGGGGTGTGTCCTCCGGATCAGCGCGACCGCGTGGATGATCCGGAGGCACGCCCTACGGGCGCCGTGCCGCGCAGAACTCCGCGGTCAGCACCGCCGTGCCGGGCGCCGGGTCGGGCAGGGTGTCGGTGTTGGCGCGGTAGCTGACGATGTGGCGGCCGTCGGCGGTGCCCGCGGTGCGGGCGTAGGAGCCGTTGATGTCGCCGTTGTGACCCCAGACCGTGACCCCGCAGGGCAGCCTGGTCGCGTAGAGGCCGAGTCCGTACGCGCCGTCGGTGCCCTTCTCGTTGCGTATCTGGGCCATCTGGCGCGGCGCCAGGAACTTTCCGCCGAGCAGCGCCGCGAAGAAGCGGTTGAGGTCGCCGAGGGTGGTGACCATCTCGCCGGCCGCGCCCGCCCGGCTGGGGTCCAGGGACGTGGCGTCCACCCGCCGGGCACCGGCCCGGGAGTACGCGCGGCCGTGCGGCTCGGGCAGGACCGGGTCGGTGCCGGGGAAGGAGGTGTGGTCGAGCCGGGCGGGGACGAGGATGCGGCGGCGGATCTCCGTGGCGTACGGGTTGCCGGTGACCGCCTCGATGACCAGGCCCAGGACGAGGTAGTTGGTGTTGGAGTAGGCGTACCGGGTGCCCGGTGCGGCCACCGGCGGGTGGCTGAGGGCGATCCGCAGCAGCTCGGCCGGGGTGTGGCTGTCGTAGCGGTGGGCGCCGAAGCCCTTGCCGTAGAGCTGCTTCGAGAGCCGGGGGTCCTGGGTGTAGTTGAACAATCCACTCGTATGGGCCAGCAGCTGGCGGATCGTCACCCTCCGTAGCTCGCTGCGGTCGCCGTCGCCGGTGGCCGGTACGCCGGGCGGGAGGTGGGCGGCGGCGTGGTCGTGCAGGGTCAGCCGGCCCTCGGCGACGAGCTGAAGGACGACCGTGGCGACCAGGGTCTTGGTGAGGCTGCCGGCCCGGAAGTGGTCCTGCGGGGCCATCCTGCGGCCGGTGCGCAGATCGGCCACGCCGGCCGTGGAGTAGCGCGCGGCGGCGAACCCGTCGCGGGTGATGAGGGAGGCCGCGCCCGGGGCCCCGTCGTCGACGAGGCGGTGCAGCGCGTGTGCCGTCGTCGCGGGCGGCCGTTCGGGTGTCCCGTGCGCGAGGGGGACCGAGCGGATCTGGCCGGCACAGGCCGCCAGGGCCAGAGCGGCCAGCGTGGCCAGGCCACCCGAACGGAGCAGGGCGCCCGAAAGCGCCACGGCACGGCGGCGGACGGCCGGCGGCTGCGGGCCCGGCGCGGCGGTTGCGGCCGGGCGAGGCGAGCGCTTCGGCATCGGGACTCCCGTTCGTCGGGGCCATCATGACGGGTACGCGGTGTAGTCCGGCACCGACCCGGGCCTTCCGCATCGCTGCGGATGAGGGAGAATGAAGGCTCTGCCAGGGTGGGTTGTCCGAGTTGGGCCAGTTTGGTGATCGATGGGACGTCGAAGCTGCCAACTCGGCTGGATTGCAGAGGGGATTCAGTGGGCGACGAGGTCGAGATGGACGGCAAGGGGGGCAGGCTGCTCGCCGGGCGGTACCGGCTCGCCGATGTTCTCGGCCGGGGCGGCATGGGCACCGTGTGGCGGGCACGCGACGAGGTCCTGGGCCGCACGGTCGCGGTCAAGGAACTGCGCTTTCCGGGCGGGGTCGAGGAGGACGAGAAGCGTCGTCTGATCACCCGCACGCTGCGTGAGGCCAAGGCGATCGCCCGGATCCGGAACAACGGCGCGGTGACGGTCTACGACGTGGTCGACGAGGACGACCGCCCGTGGATCGTGATGGAGCTGGTCGAGGGCCGCTCGCTGGCCGAGGTCGTACGCGACGACGGCCCGCTCACCCCGCGCCGCGCCGCCGAGGTCGGCCTGGTGGTGCTCGATGTGCTGCGCGCCGCGCACGCCGAGGGCATCCTGCACCGCGATGTGAAGCCGTCCAACGTCCTGATGTCCGACGACGGCCGGGTCGTGCTGACCGACTTCGGTATCGCCCAGGTCGAGGGCGACCCCTCCGTGACCTCCACCGGCATGCTCGTCGGCGCCCCCTCCTACATCTCCCCGGAGCGCGCCCGCGGCCAGAAGCCGGGCCCGCCGGCCGACATGTGGTCGCTGGGCGGTCTGCTGTACGCCTGTGTCGAGGGCGTGCCGCCGTACGACAAGGGCTCGGCGATCGCCACGCTGACGGCGGTGATGACCGAGCCGGTCGAGCCGCCGAAGAGCGCCGGTGCGCTGGAAGAGGTCATCTACGGCCTGCTGGTGAAGGACCCGGCGGCCCGGCTGGACGACGCCGGTGCGCGGGTGCTCCTGGAGGACGTCGTCCACGCCCCCGAGGCGCAGACGCCGGAGCCCCCGATGGACGCGACCCGGGCGATGGCGCTGCCGACGGTGCCCCGGGAGCGGGCGGAGCCGAAGTCCAGGGCCACGCCGAAGTCCAAGGCCACCCCGAAGCCGAAGCCGAAGCCCGCCGCGAAGTCGCGGGTGACGCGGGGGGCGAAGCCGGCGGCCGCCCCGGCGGCGGAGCCTGCCGCAGGGAACGCGCACACGTCCGGCGGCGGTACGGCGGACGCAGGCAGATCCGCCGGCGCCGGCCCGGGCAAGAGCAAGGCCGGTGCCGCCCGCACCGCCGCGGCGAGCGCGCCGGTGCGCACCGAGCGCCCGCAGAAGAAGGCAGCCGACGCGCCGGCGGAGAAGGCCGGCGGGCCGGACCGGGCGGATGCGGACCGTACGGGTGCAGCCGGTTCGGGCGTGGACCGTCCGGCGGGCGCCCGCCCCGGATTCGACGCCGAGGCCGCCAAGGAGCGGTTGCGCGCCGTCCTCCAGTCCGTGCGCGGCGCCGCCGCCGCGGTGACGGCCCGTATGGACTCCGGATCCGGTGACGGGAACCGTTCGCCCGCGCGCGCGTCGGTGACCGATGTCGTCCCGCGCCGCACCCTGATCATCGTGGCCGTGGTCGTCGTCCTGGCGGTGCTGGGCACGGTGCTGGCCGTCACGCTGGGCGGCGACGACTCGGCGAAGAAGAGCGGCAAGGCGTCCGGCAAGCAGGACACGTCGTCGTCCGCGAGCCGGGCGAAGCCCTCGACGGACGCGGCCGACGCGAGCGGGGACAAGGCGAAGGGCCAGGCCCCGTCGAGCCCGCAGCCGCCGTCGAACGTCACCCCGGCCGAGGACAACGGCGGCAAGGACGACGGGGGCGGCAAGGGCGGCAAGGCCCTGCCGGACGGCTTCTCCGAGCTCACCAACGGCAAGTTCCACTTCCGTATGGCGATGCCCAAGGGCTTCCACCAGACCGACACCGCGGGAGAGGGGTCCGGCGCCATATACAGCACCTCGGGCGGCTTCCCGCGTATCCAGATCGACTACAACGCCAAGCCCGGCACCGATGCGGCGGCCTCCTGGCGCAGCCTGGAGCCGGCCGTGCGCTCCTCCAGCGAGGACTACCACCTCATCGGCATCAAGTCGGTGAAGTGGCGGGGCTATCCGACCGTCGCCGACTGGTCATTCACCCGTCGGCAGAACGGCGAGAAGGTACGGGTGCTCGACCGTGGCTTCAAGGCCGATGACGACCACGGCTACGCCATCATGATCACCTGCAAGGCGGACGCCTGGTCGGACAAGGCCTGCCAGCAGATGATCACGACCGCGTTCAAGACCTTCGCGCTGAAGGACTGAGCGGAGCGCCGGGCACGGCGAAGGACGGAGAGGTCGCGCGTCGTTGCGCCGAGCGGGCCGCACGCGTCGATGCGGGCACGTATCGTGAGACGCCGAAGACCGTACGCATCCGCATTCGGCGGGAAGACGACCGGAAGTGACCGTAGGCGCCGGCGCCGACGGGCGGCTCCGGCGCGACGGTAGACACAGCGTGCGCTGCGGGGAGGCGTCGTGGACGAGTACGCGGGAAGGGTGCTCGCCGAGCGATACCGCCTGCCGTTGCGGCCCCTCGGCGACGACGAATTCAGCGAGACCCGGGCGTTCGACACCTTCAGCGGGCAGGAGGTCCTGGTCCGTCAGGTGCCGCTGCCGGAGGTCGTCGAGGCGGAGGTCGTGGGGGCGGAGGCGGCCGGGCCCGCCGGGCGGAGTTCCGGCGGCGGCCGTCCCGGCGCCGCGCGGGTGACGGCGGGGGTGGCCGACCGCAGCCCCCGCGACCCCGCCGTACGGCGCGCGCTGGAGGCCGCGACGACGGCGGCCCAGCTGGCCGACCACCCCCGGCTGGAGCAGGTCTTCGATGTCTTCGCGCAGGACGGCAGCCTGTGGATCGTCGCCGAACTCCTCACCGCCCGCCCGCTGTCCGCGCTGCTCGGCGGGCGGCCGATGTCCCCGCACCGCGCGGCGGAGATCGCCGCGGATCTGCTCACCGCGCTGCGGGTGCTGCATGCGAACGGCTGGCTGCACCGCAATATCACCGCCCGTACGGTCCTGGTCTGCGAGGACGGCCGGGCCATCCTGACCGGCCTGGCGGCGGGCGCCGCCCAGGAGGCGCTGTGCGGGGACGAGGCGCTTGGCGGGGCCGGGTCTCCGCAAGCTGACGGCCCCGCACCTGAGGGGTCCGCACCTGGCGGGACCGCATCTGGCGGGCCCGCGCCGGAAGAGTCCGCCTCCGCCGAGACCTCCGCCGCCAAGACCTCGCTGACCAAGCCCGCACCGGACGGCGGCGCCCCGGAGACCACCGCGTACGGCCGGCCCACCGCCGGGCTCGCCGCCGAGCGGGCGCGGCAGGCGCGGCTGACCGTCATCGGCCCGGTCACCGAGCGCTGGGCGCCGGAGCAGGCCGGACCGGTGCACGAGAACTGGCAGTTGGCGCCACCGGTCGGCCCGGCCACCGATCTGTGGGCGCTCGGCGCCCTGCTGTACCGGAGCGTGCAGGGGCAGCCGCCGTTCCCGGAGGACAGCGCCGTCGAACTGGCGCAGCTGGTCTGTTCGCAGCCGCCCGCGGGCGCCGAGGAGTGCGGGGCGCTGCGTCCCGTCGTCGAGTCCCTGCTGCGCCAGGACCCCGCCGACCGCCCGGCTGTCGAGGAGCTGGCCGGCTGGCTGCGGTCGTTGATCCGTACGGCACCGGAGCCGGAGGCCGGCAGCCGGCTGGTGACGATGCCGGCGGCCGAGGACGGCGATCCGCGGCGGCTGCCGATCGTGCGGCGCCGCGGTGAACTCGTCCGGAAGGGGCGGCACAAGAAGACCAGGACGCCCCGGCGCGCCCGGACCCGGCCGGCACCGGCCGTCGTGGGCGCATCCGCCGCCGCGGCCGCACCCCCCGTCCCGCCGGCGCCGGACCCGGAGCGGTCCGCCGCGCCCGCGCCCCGTCCGCCCCGCCCCCCGAAGCAGCCCAAGCCGCTCCGGCAGCCCAGGACGGCCCGGCCGGACCGGCCCGCCGAGCCCGGCACGCCTGCGGGGCGGAGCGGGACCGCGGACCGGGATCCGTACGAGCAGCAGGTGTCGGACCAGGGCGGCCGGGAGGGTGCGCCGCGCCCGGCGGGTGCGCCGCGCCGGTTCGGCCGGCTGCTGCTCACCGCGATCCTGCTGCTCCTGGTCGGTGCGGTCATCTACGCGATGGCGTTCCTGCCCGAGTCCGGCCAGGACTCCAAGGCCGGCGGGCGCGGCGCGGACCGTACGGGCACCTCGGGCGAGGCGCCCGGCCCCGGCCCCACGCCGTCCGGGGGCCAGGGAAGCGAGGGGGACGGCGGCTCCGCCGGCACCGGCGCGCCGCAGACCACCAGGCCGACGGAGCTGGCCAAGGGCTATGAGGTCCGCTCCGACCCCGAGGGCTTCCAGGTCGCGGTCCGCAAGGGCTGGCAGCGGCGCGGGGCGAACGACCGGGGCCAGGTGCGCTATGTCGGCGGGGACTTCGAGCTGGTGGTGGTGCCAGGCCGCGACGCGACGGCGCACTCCGGCACCGACCCCATGGCGTACATGCAGAACAAGGAACCCGAGCTGGCCCCGTACCGCTCCTCCGGCTGGGCCTCGGCCTCCGGTCTCCAGCGGATCGACGTCGGGAAGACGGCGATGGCCGAGGGCACCTTCTCCTGGCGCGACGGCAGCGGCCGCGAGGTGTATGTGCGCAACCTCGCGATGATCCACAACGGCCGTTACCACCTCGTCCTCCTCATCGGACCGGACGGCGGCCGGCACGAGGTGGACGAGCTCTACGAGCAGGCGACGAGCTCCTACCGCCCGGGCTGAGCGGGGGACGGCCGGGCGGTGGTCCGGCCGCCCGTGGTCCGGACGTCGGCGGTCATCGGCTCAACTCCCGCTCCAGCGGGCTCCGGAAGCGCGGGGTGACACGGACGTCCCCGATCCAGGCCGCCAGCCGGGCCGCCTCGGCCGTCACCGCCGCGGCGGCCTCGCTGCCTCCCCCAGGCCCCCGGCGTCGCTCGGGCAGGGAGGTGCCCCCACCGTCCGTCAGCAGCCGCCAGACGATCTCGCCGTCCGCGCGCTGGGCCCAGCCGCCGATGATCCGGCCGCACCACCACACCGTCGGTCCGATGTTGCCGGTGCGGTCGAAGAGCTGCGGTACGTGTTCCGGGTCGAGGTACCAGTCGCGGGCCTTCCAGCCCATCGCGGTGGGGTCCAGCGCGGGCAGCAGGGCGGCCCAGGGTTCGGGCGCGGCGACCGGTTCGAGGTCGTCGGGCAGCGCCACGCCGGGGACCCCGTCGTCCAGGTCCACCTCGACGGCGCCGGTGGCGGCCAGCGCCTGCCGGGTCGCGGTGAGGGTCCAGCCCGTCCACCACTTGAGGTCCTCGACGGTCGCCGGGCCGTACGAGGCGAGCCAGCGGCGGGCGAGGTCGGCGCGCGCCTCGGGGGCCGGCGGCGCGGCCAGGTCGGCGAACGCGGTGCCCGGCCGCCAGCGGAAGGTGCTGCTGGTCCAGCCGCCGCGCGGCCGCCCGCGCCGGATGCGGCCCTCGGCGGCCAGGGTCCGCAGGATCCGGCTGGAGACGGCGACGGTGGCCTGGTACGGCTTGCCGGGGGAGACCACGAGGGTGTCGCGCAGGTCGGGGACCTCGGCGGCGAGCTCGGCCGCGGTCGCCTCGCCGTGTGCGCGCAGCGCGGCCAGCGTCCTCGCCTCGACATCGGCCAGCCGTCGCTCGTCCCACCCCGGGGCGCCCTCGGTGATCCACTTGACCGTCCCCGCCCGTTCCTTGGCGGCGATGGCCCGCGCGGTGGAGGAGGCGACGACCGGTGCCAGCGCGGCGCCGACCGCGAAGAGCGTGCGGCGCATGCACAGCATCCGGACCAGTGACCCCTCGTCGTACAGCGCGCGCTCCACGTCGGCCGGGTCCGGGGCGGCCAGCCGGGCGCAGGCCGCCAGATGGACGGTCGCCGGATCGCTGGCGTGCAGCCCCACGAGCGCGTCGGCGACCTCCTCGGTACGAGCTGCCCGGTAGGCGGGCGCCAGCAACTGCCGCCGTCCGAGGCGGGCACGGCGCCCGGCGGTGTCGATACGGGGTCGGGAGTGACTCATGGGGTGACGGTACGGGGCGGGTAGGACAGGAGGTGTCCTACCCGGACAGGCCCCCGCCGGGTGTCCCGCGCCTCCTCGGCGCGCCCCTCCCCGGTGTGCCCCTCCCCGGAGCGCCCCGCCCGCCCCCGTACCGGTCCCGCAGCTCCTGCTTGAGGACCTTGCGGAGGGTCGCGCCGCGCGGCAGGACGGCCGGCAGCTCCAGTTGTTCGGGGAGCTTGTGCGGGGCGAGGCCCTGGGCGAGGAGGTGCGCGCAGACCTCGTGCAGCGTCAACTGCTGTGCTCCCGGGGGCTGTTCGATGACGGCGCAGACCTTTTCCCCGCGCTCGGCGTCCGGCAGGCCGATGACCGCGGCGTCGGCCACGCCCGGATGTCCGTGGAGGAGCTGCTCGATCTCCTGGGCGGAGATGTTCTCGCCCTTGCGGATGATGATGTCTTTGAGGCGACCGGTGATGACGAGGTGGCCGGTGGGGGTGAGGTGACCGAGGTCGCCGGTGGGCAGGAAGCCGTCGGGGGAGAGGGGGGCGCCTCCCGTGCCGTCGGGGCACGGGGGAGGGCCGGGTTCGTCGAGGTAGCCACGGCAGACGGCCGGGCCGCGCAGGGATATCTCGCCGGTGCCGGGCGCGATGCGGATCTCCATACCGGCCGCCGGCCGGCCGGCGGTGGTGGCGAGGTGCTCGGGGCTGTCGTGCGGATCGCCCATGGTGACCATCGGGGCCTCGGTCATGGCGTAGCCATGGGTGAGTTGGCAGCCCAGCTCGGCGACGACCGCGTGATAGAGCCCGGGCGGCATGGGCGCCCCGCCGCCGGCCAGCAGCCGCAGCGACGGCAACAGCCGCTGCCCCGGCGGCAGCCTGCGCTGTTCGGCGAGGAAGAGGGCGTAGAAGGCGGTGGAGCCGCCGGCGACGGTGACGCGGTGGCGGCGGTAGGCGGCGAGCGATCCGGGCAGCGCGAAGTGCTCCAGCAGGAGGGCGGGGATGCCGTGCAGCAGGAGCAGGACGGTGTAGTCGGGGCCCGCGACATGGGCGTACGGAAAGGCCATCGAGCCGATGTCGGACGGGCCCAGGCGCAGCGCGTCGCCCAGGCAGCGGCCGGCGGTGCGCAGGCTGTGGTCGGTGTGGAGGACGCCCTTGGGGCCCGCGGTGGTGCCGGAGGTCCAGTAGATCCAGCGGATCTCGTCGGCGTCGGCGGGCGGCGGGGGCAGTACGGCCGGGTCGGCGTCGGGGAGGGTGTCGTAGGCGTCGATGACGGTGAGCGGTCCGGGCAGCGCGGCGGCCAGCCGGTGGGCCATCGCGCGGTGGTCGAAGCCGCGCCAGGTGCCGGGGACGGCGAAGAAGGCGGCGCGGGTGCGGCGCAGCACCTGGCCCACCTCATGGTCGCGGTAGAGCGGGACGACCGGGCTCTGGACGGCGCCGATACGGGCCAGCGCCAGGCTGAGCAGCACGGTCTCGATACGGGTCGGCAGCTGCCAGACGACCCGGCTGCCGGGCCGCACGCCCCGTTCGTACAGGCCGGCCGCCACCCGTTCCGCGCGCCGGTGCAGGGCGCCGAAGGTGATCACCCGATCGTGCCGGGCGGACTCGGCTCCCTGGATGAGGGCGGTGGCGCCGGGGGTGCGGGCGGCGCGCCAGGCCACCAGGTCCCAGAGGGTGGTGCCGGTCATCCGTCCCTCCCATTGCTGACGGCTCGTCAGATTGTGGGCCGAGAGTAGAGGTCGGCGCCTTGTCGGTCCAGAGGGCCCGGGGCTAGCCTCTTTCTGACGGGTCATCAGAAAATGGGCCGAGGGGACAACGATGGGGAACCCGATGGAGCTGCCGCGCATCATCAGCGTCGACGACCATGTGATCGAGCCCGCGCACCTCTTCGAGACCTGGCTGCCGAGGAAATACCAGGACCGGGGGCCCAAACCGCTGACCACGGGCATCGGCGAGCTGGCGTACATCGGGGGCAAGTACCGGATCACCATGGACCCGGACGGGCCGCCGGCCGACTGGTGGATCTACGAGGACCTGAAGTTCCCGTACAAGCGCAACATCGCCGCCGTCGGGTTCGACCGCGACGACATGACGCTGGAGGGCATCACCCGCGAGGAGATGCGGCCGGGCTGCTGGGACCCGGCCGAGCGGCTCAAGGACATGGACCTCAACCATGTCGAGGCCTCCCTGTGCTTCCCGACCTTCCCGCGCTTCTGCGGCCAGACCTTCGCCGAGGCGCAGGACAAGGACGTGGCGCTGGCCTGCGTCCGCGCGTACAACGACTGGATGGTGGAGGAGTGGTGCGGCGGCAGCGGCGGCCGGCTGATCCCGCTGTGCATCATCCCGCTGTGGGACATCGGCCTCGCGGTCGCCGAGATCCGGCGCAACGCGGCCCGCGGGGTGCGGGCCGTGACCTTCTCCGAGATCCCCACGTACCTCGGCCTGCCGTCGATCCACTCCGGCTACTGGGACCCGTTCTTCGCGGTCTGCCAGGAGACCGGCACGGTCGTCAACATGCACATCGGCTCGTCCTCGCAGATGCCCGCCGCCTCGCCCGACGCCCCGCCCGCCGTCCAGGCCGCGCTCTCCTTCAACAATGCGATGGCCTCGATGATGGACTTCCTCTTCTCCGGGGTCCTGGTGAAGTTCCCGCACCTCAAACTCGCCTACAGCGAGGGCCAGATGGGCTGGATCCCGTACGCCCTGGAGCGCGCCGACGACGTCTGGGAGGAGCACCGTGCCTGGGGCGGGGTGCGCGATCTGATCCCCGAACCGCCCTCCGTCTACTACTACCGGCAGATCTTCTGCTGCTTCTTCCGCGACAAGCACGGGGTGGCGTCCCTGGACAAGGTCGGCCGCGACAACGCCACCTTCGAGACCGACTACCCGCACGTCGACTCGACCTTCCCGCACACCAAGGAGGTCGCCCTCGACCATGTGCAGGGCCTGGACGACGAGACGGTCCACAAGCTGATGCGCGGCAACGCGATCCGCATGCTCGGCCTGGACCTCGACAAGTAGCCGCCATGGACCTCACGTACACACAGGAAGAGGAAGACTTCCGGGCGCGGCTGCGCGGCTGGCTCGGCACGGTGCTGCCGGGCCTGCCCGCGAAGCCCGCCGCGACCGACTGGCCGGGCCGGCGGGCGTACGACACGGCCTGGCAGCGGATGCTGTACGACGCCGGATACGCGGGCCTGCACTGGCCGGAGGATGCCGGCGGGCAGGGCGCGACCCCCACCCAGCACCTGATCTTCCTGGAGGAGACCGAGCGCGCCGGGGCGCCCTACGTCGGCGCGAACTTCGTCGGGCTGCTGCACGCGGGGCCGACCCTCGCCGCCGAGGGCACCGCCGACCAGCGCGCCCGCTGGCTGCCGCCGATCCTGCGCGGCGACGAGATCTGGTGCCAGGGCTTCAGCGAACCGGACGCCGGCTCCGACCTCGCCGCGCTGCGCACCCGGGCCGTGCGCGACGGGGACACCTACGTCGTCAGCGGCGCCAAGATCTGGACCTCGCACGCCGAGGTCGCGGACTGGTGCGAACTCCTCGTCCGTACCGACCCGGCCGCGCCCAAGCACCGCGGCATCAGCTGGCTGGCGATGCCCATGGACGCCCCGGGGGTCACGGTCCGGCCGCTGCGCACCCTCGCCGGCTCGGCGGAGTTCGCCGAGGTGTTCCTCGACGAAGTGCGGATACCGGCCGCGCACCGCGTCGGCGCGGAGAACGACGGCTGGCGGGTGACGATGGTGACGCTGTCCTTCGAGCGCGGCACCGCCTTCGTCGGCGAGGTGGTGGCCTGCCGCCGGGTGCTCGGCGCGCTGGCCCGGGCGGCGCGCGCCAACGGCCGCTGGGACGACGCCGTGCTGCGCCGCAGACTGGGCCGGCTGCACGCACAGTTCGCGGCGCTGTGGCGGCTGACCCAGTGGAACGTGAGCGAGGCACAACAAGGCGGCGGTGTGCCGGGAACCGGCGGCTCGGTCTTCAAGCTGCGCTATTCGCAGGCCCGCCAGGAGCTGTACGACACGGCGGCCGAGGTGCTCGGCGCCGGGGCGCTGGACGCGGACCACGAGTGGGTCGCGGACCGGCTGTCATCGCTCTCGTACACCATCGCGGCCGGCACCTCGCAGATCCAGCAGAACATCGTCGCCGAGCGGATTCTCGGCCTGCCGAAGGGGCGGTGACCGGGCCGTGTACTTCCAACTCACCGAGGACCAGCGGGCGTTGCGGGACGGGACCCGTGAGCTGCTGGCCGGGCGGTTCGGCCGGGACCGGCTGCGGGCCGCGGTCGGCGACCCGGCGCTGGACCGTGCGCTGTGGCGGGAGCTGGGCGCGGCCGGGTTCTTCGCGCTGCGGCTGCCGGAGGAGGCCGGCGGGGTGGGGCTCGGGCTGCCGGAAGCGGTACTGGTCCTGGAGGAGGCCGGGCGGGCGCTGCTGCCGGGGCCGCTGGTGGCGTGCCAGCTGCTGGCCGGGGCGGTGGACGGTGTCGCGTCCGGCGAGAAGATCGTCGGGCTGTGCGAGGGGGAGCGGGAGCCGGTGCTGTGGGAACACCCGGCCGACTGCGATGAGTTGATCTTGGTGGAGGGCGGTGCGGGCCGGTCCGCTCACGGGGCCGGGGGCGAGGCCGGGGGCGCACAGGGGCGCACGGGCCGCGCCTACCGGAGTGCGCCGGACCGGGCGGCCTGCGCCCCGTTCGCCTCCGTCGATCCCCTCACCCCGCTCGCCCGCGTCACGGACCTGCCGCGTACCGAGCCCCTGGCCCTGGAGGTCCCCCGGCTCCGGCGCGAGGCCACGCTGCTCACCGCGGCGCAGCAGCTGGGCAGTGCGGCCCGTACGGTCGAGATGGCGGTGCGCCACGCCCGCGAACGCGAGCAGTTCGGTGCCCCCGTCGGCTCGTTCCAGGCGGTCAAGCATCTGTGTGCGCAGATGCTTGTACGGGCGGAAATGGCCCGAAGTGCGGTGTATGCGGCGGCGGTCACGGAGAGTGCCCTGGATGTCACTGCCGCGAAGCTGCTCGCCGACGAGGCCGCGGTGGCCAACGCGCGGGACTGTTTGCAGGTCCACGGCGGAATGGGCTTCACCTGGGAGGCCGATGTCCATCTGCATCTCAAGCGGGCCTGGTTGCGGGCCGCGCGCTGGGAGGTGGCGCGCGAGGCGGAGGAACTGCTGGCGGCGGGCTTGATCGCCTGACGGCGGCGGCGCGGAGGCCGGCCCGGCGGCGCCCGGCGCCCGGCGATGTCAGACTCTGGCAACCCGTATGCGAAATGTCGGACTCCGCACACAGAAGTGGTCACGGAGTGTCGATATCGGGTTGTGTCCTAGGCGTGACTCGTCACAGGGGGGAGTCGGCGTTCCGCTCGGGTACGCTCCGTTGGGTGCGAGTGGTTCTG
The DNA here is from genome assembly GCF_023544705.1 of Streptomyces sp. MCA2. Taxonomy (NCBI): domain Bacteria; kingdom Bacillati; phylum Actinomycetota; class Actinomycetes; order Kitasatosporales; family Streptomycetaceae; genus Streptomyces; species Streptomyces sp. MCA2. Next base: position 3,242 of record NZ_JAMJFM010000081.1, on the reverse strand, counting down.
TGGCGCAACGAACCCGGTGTCGTCGGAAAGACGGCTCCGGGGTACGGACTGCGCGCCGCTCGCCCTTGGGCAGGGCGTGGTCGCCCCCCTTGTTCGACTCCCCGCAAAGTGCGTCGCACAGTATGCAGGACGCATACTCCCTTGCGCTGGAATATGCCCGAAGCGCTTGTTGGGGTGACTCAACGTCAACCATGCTGTGCATCGCCGGGGTCACGCACCGTGACTCCGTGGAGGCGCGAGGCGATGTTTCCGCCGGTTCGGATGGTGTGAGCGGTGCAGGTGCTTCAGGTGCAGTTGGACGTACGGCCCGACCCCGCGGAGGTGGGGCGGGCCCGGCGGTGGGCCCGGTCGCGGCTCGTGGGTTCCGGTATAGGGGTCGACGAGCCGCTTGCGGAGACGCTGATCCTGTTGATCTCCGAGCTCGTCACCAACGCCGTGGTGCACACCGGCGCGGCGGCGGAGCTGCGGATGTGCTTCTCCGGATCGGGAGCCGTGGTGGGCACGGTCCGGGTCGAAGTGGTGGACGCCAGTGCCCGCCCGCCGCGCCAGCGGCACGCGGACGGCGACGACACCAACGGCCGCGGCCTGGAGCTGGTCGACGGTCTGGCCGACCGCTGGGGATGGCAGCAGGAGGGCGGCGGCAAGCGGATCTGGTGCGAGGTGGACCGCTGCCAGCCGCTGCTGCTGGCGGCAGGGTCCGACCTGGGTGCCTACGAGCCCCCTCGCGCGACGTCGCACGCCGTGACGCACCGGGCGTGATCCACGCCGTTCGGTGCGGAGCCGGTGTGGTGCCGTCGGGTGCGGCACGTCGGGTGTATCGAATTTAGTCCAGACCAGGTGTTGACGTGGCGTGTTCAGTTGATCACTCTTGGGTGGAGCGATTCGCCGCGAGGGGACGCCGAGGTCGTGCGGGAGCCGGGATTCCGGTCCGGGGCCTCGACGAGTGCGGATCGCGGCCTGGTCGGGCCCCGGCGGAAGCCGGGGACGGGTGGCGGTCCGCAGTGCCGTGCTCGGGGCGCGCATGAGCGCACCGCCACCTGGCCGTCCGGGCGCCGTCGTGCCGCCGGCCGTGGGGGCCGGCGGCCCGACGCGGCCCGGTCAGAGGATCGCCACGGGCGCGACCGGTGTGCCGGATCCGCCGACGAACGGTTCGGCCATCGCGGACAGCAGGAACGCCGAGCGGCCCGCCTCCGCGCAGGCCGTCGACAGCTCCTCCAGATTCCAGTTCTGGCCCTGGAGCATGCCCATCTCGACGAGATCGAGCGCATGCACCGGCATCCACAGGTTCTCGATCTCCGGCGGGAAGATCTCGAAGGTCAGGGTGTCGTTGGCGACCGCCGCGACATCGCGTGCGTGGAACCACTCCGGGGTGCGCAGCGACAGGCCGGGTGACGGGAACGCGTAGGCCTGCCGGTCGCCGGCCAGGTAGTGCCGCAGCTGCCCGGTCCGTACGAGGACGAGGTCACCGGCCCGTACCTTCGTCCCGGCCAGCTCCTCGGCGGCGTCCAGGTCCTCCGGGGTGACGGCGTGCCCGCCGGGCAGCCGGTCGGTGCCGTGCGCGCGGGCCACGTCCAGCAGGACCCCGCGGGAGACGATCGGGGTGGCCTTCTCGATGCCGAGGACGGTGGCGCCGTGGTGCGCGGTGACCGAGCCGGCGGGGCGGTTGTTGTAGAGCCGCCCGGAGTGCGAGACATGGGTGAGGCCGTCCCAGTGGGTGGCGGCCTGGAGGCCCATCGTGACCGCGTCGTCCGAGGTCGCGACCGTGCCGGGGCCGAAGATCTCCTGGTTGATGGCGGTCATGGTGTGCAGCGGGTTCACCCGGCCGGGGATCATGCCGGTCTGTACGCCGTCCTGCTGGAGCGGGAGCGCGAGCGGGATGCGGCGGCCGCTGCGGATGCAGCCGGCGGCCTCCCGTACGACCTGATCGGTGATCAGGTTGAGGGTCCCGATCTCGTCGTCCGCCCCCCAACGTCCCCAGTTGTTCACGCGTTTGGCGATGTCGTGGAACTCCTGCGGCAGGGGCATGGGCACTCCTCGGGATGGCTGGGTTCGGTTCGGCCCCGGGTCTTGTGTTCGTCCCGCGTCTGCTCAAAAATCTAACGGTCCGTCAGAAACTGCGGGAAGGGTCACGGCATGGGGAACTTCTTGGCCGGCAAAGTGATCGCCGTAACGGGGGCGGGCCGCGGTATCGGCCGGGCGGTGGCTCTCGCCTGCGCGGACCAGGGCGCCAAGGTGGTCGTCAACGACTACGGGGTCTCCATCGAGGGCGGCGCACCCAGCAGCGAGGTCGCCGCATCCGTGGTGAAGGAGATCGAGGCGGCCGGGGGCGTGGCGGCCGCGGTGGCCGACGACGTGTCCACCATGGCCGGCGGGCAGCGGATCGTGGACACCGCGCTGGCGCAGTTCGGGCGGATCGACGGCGTGGTGTGCGTGGCCGGGATTCTGCGGGAGCGGATGCTCTTCAACATGTCCGAGGAGGAGTGGGACCCGGTGGTCGCCACCCATCTGAAGGGGACGTTCACGGTCTTCCGGGCCGCGTCGGCCGTCATGCGCAGGCAGGGGTCGGGGACCCTGCTGGGCTTCACCAGCGGGAACCACCAGGGGTCGGTGTCCCAGGCCAACTACGCGTCCGCGAAGGGCGGGATCATCTCGCTGGTGCGGAGCGCCGCGCTGGGACTGCACAAGTACGGGGTGACGGCCAATGCGGTGGCGCCCGTCGCGCGGACCCGGATGTCGGCGAACGTGCCGATGGAGCTCAAGGAGATCGGCGAGCCGGAGGACGTGGCGGCGCTGGTCGTCTATCTGCTCAGTGAGCAGGCCCGGGAGATCACCGGGCAGGTGTACACGGTGGCCGGGCCGAAGATCGCCGTCTGGGCCCAGCCGAGGGAGCTTCGCTCCGTGCATGCCGACGGGGGTGGCTGGACGCCGGAGCGGGTGGCGGAGGTGCTGCCGGGGTCGGTGGGGACCGATCCGATGCCGATGCTTTCGCAGGTGGCGGCGATGGCCGCTGCGGCGGCGGGGGCGGCGCGGCCTAACCAGTAGATGGCTTGCGGGCGTTGCCGGTCGTCTCGGCGGACTGACTCCCGCGTTGTCGGCTTTCCCGCCGTGGGGGTTGTTCGCCGTTGCGCCTGCGGCGGGCGTGGTGTTGTCGGGTGCGGCTTCTTGGTCTGCCCCGCGTGGTCGGCTTTCCCGCCGTGGGGGTTTGTCGCCGTTGCGCCTGCGGCGGGCCGGTGGGTGTCGGG